>JAYTLG010000121.1:0-17248 GCA_043729555.1 Cytophaga sp. | reverse complement strand
ATCAGGTACGGGAAGTGTGTGTCCTGGTCAATCTGGTGTTGTATTTAGTATTGCTGTTGTATCAAATACCACTACGTATAATTGGTCTTTACCTGCTGGGTCAATCATTACTGCTGGCGCTGGGTCGAATTCAATTACAGTAACATTTGGCTCAGCGTCAGGAAATGTAACGGTTACCCCTACCAATTCATGTGGTAATGGTACATTTAGTAATAAATTAGTTTCTGTTGTTGCATTAGGAGCTACTGGCGCTATCTCAGGACCAAGTCCTGTTTGCCAAAATTCTACGGGCCTCGTATATAGTGTTACAACCGTTACGGGGGCAAGTAATTATAATTGGACGGTACCACCAGGAGCTATAATTACATCTGGAATTGGCTCAAGAATCATAACAGTATCCATGGGTGCAATGAGTGGTAATGTTACGGTGACTACTTCAAATGCTTGTTCTACTGGATCTACAGTTTCAAGAGCCATTACGGTTACAAATTCCATACCTGCAAATGCAACGGCTATTGTTGGCAATGCCAATCCGTGTCAAGCACAAACAGGTGTAACATATACAACTACATCTACAGGTGCTACAAGTTATTTATGGGCGCTGCCGTCTGGTAGCGTTATCACTTCAGGTGCAAATACAAATTCAATAACAGTAACAATTGGATCAACGTCTGGAAATGTAACCGTGACTCCTTCTAATGTATGTGGAAATGCAGCTGCAACAACAAGTCAAGCGATTGTTGTAAAACCATTCCCAGCAGCAGTCGGCATTATTGCAGGGGCTACGTCAATATGTAAAGGTCAAATAAATGTTGCCTATAGCATTTCACCTGTTGCAAATGCACTGACGTATACATGGTCTGTCCCTACAGGCGCAGTTGTTACATCGGGTGCAGGCACTACATCGATTCTTGTATCGTATACAAATGTTAGTGTAACCTCTGGAAATATAACAGTTGATGCAACGAATACGTGCTCAACTACTTCACGCAGTTTGCCAATTACAATTAATTTAACATGTCCGAATTCATGGATTGGCGTAACAAGTGTTGATTGGAATACAAATACAAACTGGAATATTGGTGTAATACCTACAACTACCAGTAATGTTATTATTCCATCGGGCACTCCGTTTGCACCTTCTGTAATTGCAGGAACAACAGCTAATGCATTAGGTCTTACCATAAATTCTGGTGCAAGCTTAAACGTCACTTCAACAGGTGTTTTAAATATTTATGGTAATGCATTGAATAATGGCTCTGTAACTACTGTAACAGGATCGATGATTCGATTTGTAGGTAGTACAAGCCAAACGTCTACTGGCTTAGCATCTGTTCATAATGTAGCAATGAACAATACGGCCGGAGTTGCATTATTAACAAGCACAACTGTTAACGGTACCTTGTCATTGCTTAATGGCGTGTTAACAACCAATGATAACTTAACCATTAACTTTGATAACGGAGGTAATATTGGATATGCCCCAACAGATAATGGAAGTATTGTTGGTAATGTTATAGGTCGTCGCAATGTTGTTGCAAAGACACATTATATAGCTGCGCCATTTAGTGGCTCTACATCGCTTCAGGTAGGGCAAACGACACCACTTTGGGTTAGTCCTTATTGGAAAATGTATACGAGAATATTTGCCTCTCAAAATTGGGCAGCTGTTATCAATATAACTACCGCCATGCCCTTAGGTACAGGTTTCTCTGTATCATTTCCTACAGCCGCTCCTTTGATATTGAATGGGACCTATAACCATAATTATACATTGACAGGTACTACTTATTCAAATGCGGCAGCAGCTAAATTTATTTTAGTTGGAAATCCATATCCAACAACCTTGGATTGGAATAATGGTGCAGGCTGGACGAAAACGAATGTAGGCGATGCCATTTATTTCTGGGATGCAGCAAATCAACGTACAGCAAGTTATATAAGTGGTGTTGGCACCAATGGTGGTACGCAATTTGTGCCAGCAATGCAATCATTCCTTGTAGCTACTACAGGGGGGGGGGGATTGAATTCAAGTGTTTCTATCAATAATGCTGCACGCAGTTTAGCTTCTCAGTCATATTGGAGAACTGCTAATAACGATCAGCTTGTAAAACTTTCCGTAAAAACATCTACAGGAATGATAGACGAAACAGTTGTTCGATTTGATGAAGTAACATCGAATACGTTTGAATCCGATGTTGATGCGTATAAAGTTATGAATAGTTCCGTGCCCTCATTATATACTAAAACGCTAGCTGACGCAACAGACTATTCAATCAATACCTTGCCAATGGAAGGAAGAACAACAGTGATACCATTGAATCTAAAAGTTCCTGCGGATGGTGTGTATGAATTGAACTGTACAAAGTATTCTGTATTGGGTTATAACATGTTATTGGAAGATAAACTTGAAGGTACGATAACTCCAATGCAAGAATCTTCTGTTTTTGTCATAAATGCGAAACGTACAGATAGTACGAACCGTTTTGTATTAAGATTTGCAGAAAATTTAACTACAAATACATCTAATGGATACAACAAAACTGTTCAGGTGTCATCTTTTGAAGGCAATATGATGCTTTCTTTAGACGGTATTGTCGCAAATGTTACAACAATTGAAGTATATTCTTCAATTGGTGCTAAAGTTCAAGTGATAGAAAACCAAAAACTTAATTCTGGTGTAACAATAGTTCCTCTGGATAAAGGATTAGCATCGGGCGTTTATGTTGTAACGTTTGCCTTGGGCAATGATTATTACACAGGCAAGATTGTTATAAAATAAAAGCATGAAAAACGTTAACAATACAAAGTTAAACTACGTTTTTTAGTCGAATTCCATATTATAATCGATTAAAAGCAACTTGAAATGAACATTAAGATAAATATTTTATGTAACTTTGGTTATGTATTTGGATTTAATCAAATATTTTGCCCATTTAATTAAATAAAGCGATGAAACTTCATACATTAATATTCGTATTCATTTTTTCAATGGGGGTGTCTTTAAACGCATTTTCTGATTGCGGTACCTTGCCACCTTGTGTAGGTGATGGAGGTGAAGTGCCTGGCGTAAATTGTTGTACAGATGTGACTGTACCATTTGATGGAGGTGTTGGTTTATTAATCGCAGCTGGCTTAGTTATTGGTATTCGTAGTGCGTATAAAAAGAAAAAACTAATAGTTGGTTAATTGATTCGATGATGATTGCATTGAATAAAGAAACAAAACAAATTGTAGGTATAATTGTTAAAACACTTGGTATATATATAATACTGAGTGTTTTTTTTTATGGGTATATCGGATTAATAGATCCTCGAGGCTCCCTATATTCATCCTTTTTAGCTAAATACAGTTTGGTTGATTTTATTTTGACCGCACTGATCATTCCTACGAAAGCCGTCTTAGGTTGGCTGGGATTTCATGTGATTTCGTATAATAACAATCTAAGCATTGCAAATGAAAAGGGGATTTTGATTTTTCATGCATGTTTAGGTATTGAAGTTATGATTGGGTATACTGCTTTGATGTTAGGTTATCCAGGTAAGTCTAAGTTTCTTTTTTTTGTGATTGGGATTTTCTTTGTGCATCTTTTGAATGTAATTAGAATGTCATTGATTGTAATTGCTATTAAGAAGGATCCTTCAATAGCTGATTTGTCTCATGATATTTTTAATTATGTAGCATATTGTCTTATTATTTGCCTTTTTTATTTTTGGGTGAAATTTTATGGGAAGGGCCTTTCGTAAAGTTATTGCTAAGACGACCTTTTTTGCTGTACATATTTAGTAACTACCAATATTATAGATTAAATTTGAAGATATAACCACATATTATTCTTTAGATGGGTCAGAAACATAGCTATTTTATAAAGTTTATTTATTTTTTCATACTGCTGATTTTCAGTTCATGCTTAGGGTATAAAAAAACCTTGTATTTCCAAGGTGATACACCAACACTTGCCCCGCCCAACATTTCGTTAACATATATAATACAAAAGCGGGATATGCTTCAAATCAAAATTTCTAACCCTGATGCTGAAAGTCGTGAAGTGTTAACGCCAAACAATATGACTTCGATGACAGCAAAGGAAGCCTATTTTACCGATTATTATATTAATGATTCTGGATATGTAGAGTTGCCATTTATTGGCAGAGTTGATTTAGCAGGTAAAACATTAATGCAAGCTGATTCAATAATAACATCTAAAGCAAACGATTATTTTAAATTTGCATTGGTTGAAGTGAAGTTGGCCTCCTTTAAATTTTTAGCATTAGGCGAATTTAGATCTCCTGGGCAATATTTTGTAGCAAATGAAAATTGCACAATCTATGAAGCAATAGGTATAGCGGGTGATGCAGGTGAGTATGCCAATAAAGAAAAAGTACAGTTAATTCGAACATTTAAAGATGGAACAAAAAAAGTATATCATATTAATTTGACAGATTATTCATCATTTAATTCGGATAATTATTTTATTCAACCCTACGATATCATTTATATCCAACCTCAAAAAGCCAAAGTAGACAAACAAAATATTGTTTTGTTTACATTATTCCTTTCTTCTATAACGTTGATTATAACTATAGTTGGGCAAATAACTAAATAATATGGAAAAAGAAGCTGTAGAGAAAGATTTAATCGATTTTAAACAATATTTCAGAATATTAAAAAAGTTTTGGTATGTAGCAATCTTCATAATCTTTGTTTGTTTGGTTATTGCTCACTATAAAGTGAGGTATGCCACGCCTCTTTATATGGTAAAAACAAGCATTCAGATAAAAGACAAATCGTCTCATTCATTTGGAAGTCAGTCTTTTCTTGAAGGTGCGTCCATGTTCCAACCTTTTAAAAACATTAAAAATGAAATTGAACTTATTAAATCTTACAATCGGATTCAATTAGTTATTCAAGAAATGAATGTAACATGGGATTACATTGTTAAAGGTAATATTCGAAATATTGAATTGTACAAATTGACTCCATTTAAAATTGAAACCGATTCAAGTTTAATTGTTGTTAACGCCCCTTTACAAATAACTGTGATTGATTCTGCCAAATTTCATTTGCGTGTAGGTATTCCATATGTTCGTTTATATGACCCCTTAAATCAAGCTTACGTTGATTCAATGTCTCATCCACAATTCGTTGATAAAGAATTCAAGTTTGGAGAATTGATTACAATCGGACTTTATCAGTTTAAAGTAGTTAAAACCCCTCTATTTTCAATTAATGATTACAATTTAGAATTTGCATGTGTCCCACATGATTTACACTTTTTAACTAAAAAATATAAAAATAAAATCTCAGTAAGTGAAAGTGAAAAGTCTTCAATTGTTACAATAACATCGTCCGGGCCTATTGTTGCGAATGAAGTTGATTTTTTAAAGAAATTAACAGAAGTATACATTCGCAAAGAATTAGAAGATAAAAATCAAATTGCAAACAATACAATTAATTTTATCGATACACAATTGAGAATTGTTGCAGATTCATTGAATTCAACGGATAACAGTATACAAGACTTTAAAGAAAAAAATAAAATTTATGATTTTGAACAACAATCAACTATGGTTATTGATCAAATGAATGATTTGAAAAACAAACAATTAGAACTTGAACTCCAATACAGATATTATAAATATTTAAAGGGATACTTAAATACGGATAAAGATGTAACAGCCTTGGTTGTTCCTTCAACTATTAATATAACAGAAGAAACATTGAATGCGTTAGTCACAGATTTAGTGGCACTGTATTTACAAAAAAATACCATGCGCTATTCGAGTAGCGAAAAAAGTCCTGCATTTCAAACCTTACTTATCAGAATTCAAGCAACAAAAGATGCATTATTAGAAACCACAAATAATTTAGTACTAACTACACAAGCTTCTTTAACTGACTTGAAAGTTCGAATTGAAAAAGTGGAAAATCAAATGGTAAGTATTCCGAATAAACAACGAAATTTGTTTAACATTCAACGCAGGCATACAATTAATGATGAAATATATCAATATTTATTACAAAAACGAGCAGAAGCAAGTATTGCACGTGCATCAAATTTGTCGGATGCAATAATTGTTGAAAGCCCTTTAGAAGATGAGTACGTACAAATTTCTCCGATTTCAAATTCTATATACAGTACGCATTTCGTAATTGGATTTGGAATAGTAATTGTTCTCGTAGTTATATATGGAAAATTTGACAATAAAATCCATTCGAAAGAGGATATTTTAAAAATTACAGGTGTTCAAGTTTTGGGCAGCGTTGAATTTATTAGAGATAAATCGGCCGAAAAGAAAATTCATTCTAGTTACGGCAGTTTAACAGAAAGTTTTAGGTCCATACGAACAAATCTGCAGTTTATTTTGCAAGGGAAATCTACCTGTATGATAGGAGTTACCTCATGCATAAGTGGAGATGGTAAATCATTCTGTTCAGAAAATTTAGCCCGTATTTATGCAATTAGTGGGAAAAAGACACTGTTGGTTCGTGGCGATTTAAGAAAAAAGTTTGCCGATGCTCGAAATTTATTTCCTAAAGGCACACCCGGTTTAAGTGAATATATTATAGGTGCAACTTCCTTAGATCAGATAATTTTGAAAGAAGATATTGAAAATCTATTTACAATATTACCTGGTCCTGTACCACCAAATGCATCCGAATTGTTTGTTTCAAAAAAGATGGTTGATTTTATTGAAGATATTAAAACTAAATTTGAAGTAGTTATCGTGGATTCACCTCCTGTAGGTTTAGTTTCAGATTACAAATCAATTCTAGAAATGATGGATGTGAATTTATATGTCATTCGCTACGATTATACTCAGAAATCCTCGCTTGAGGCAATTACGGATATCAAAGAAACATATAAAACCGCAAATCATTCAATTATATTCAACGGTATCACGGATCAATTATTACGCAAATACGCATATTATGGAAACCAATTTGGGTATGGAATTGAAGTGCCTGACAAACCAACTTGGTGGAGAAGTGTTATTGATAAGGTTACAAAATAAGACCACTATCATTGGGCATATTTGTTCAATTTATTACTAAATAAATATGTTTTTGATTAATGAAAAAATATAATGGTTAAGGAAGATCAGTGGGATGTTATTATTCAGCCATCGTCCAAATGGTTTGATTTTAATTTTAAGGATGTATGGAAATATAAAGATCTTATCTTAATGTTTGTCAAACGTGACTTCATATCTCAATATAAGCAAACTATATTAGGACCGGTATGGTTTTTAATTCAACCTGTTATAACGACACTTACGTACATTATAATTTTTGCAGGAATTGCAGATTTGTCTACAGATGGATTACCGCCAACTTTGTTTTATTTAAGCGGCATATTATTTTGGAATTACTTTTCATCTACGTTACTTAAAATATCTGAAACATTTTTGTCAAACACCAACATCTTTGGGAAGATATATTTTCCTAGATTAGTTGTTCCTGTATCGGTTGTTATCTCTTCATTGTTATCTTTTTCATTACAATTTGTATTGTTACTGGGTACGTTTATTTTCTTTATACTATTTAAAGGGTATTCATTTAATATGCAATTAACTATTTTATTATTTCCATATATAATTCTATTGATGGCCTTATTAGCTATTGGTTTGGGGGGGTTGATATCTTCTTTAACAATAAAATACCGAGACTTAAGATACTTGGTTACATTTGGGATACCATTATTGATGTATGCAACGCCTGTTGTTTATCCTATATCAACAATAAAAAACACAACAGTTGCTTTTTTATTAAAGTTAAATCCAATGACAGGAATTATTGAAACATTTAGACATTCTTTTTTTGGAACCGGGCTATTTAGTTGGGAAGCACTTTTGTATACAAGTATCATTACAATAGCTTTGTTTTTTTTAGGGCTTTCTCTTTTCAATAAAGTAGAAAAAAATTTCATGGATAGTATTTAATTATATGCCTAAAGTCGCCATTCAAGTTGAAAATTTATCGAAACTATATAAGTTAGGTTCAATAGGTTCTGGTACACTTGTCTCAGATTTTAATAGTCTGCTAGCACGTACGCTTGGAAAAGAAGATCCTAGAAAAAAAATTGGTCAATTAAATGATCGAACAAAGTCGGGTAGTACTGATTTTGTGTGGTCATTGCAGGATATTAATTTTGAAATAATGCAAGGCCAAGCAGTAGGTGTTATAGGTAAAAATGGAGCAGGTAAAAGTACATTATTAAAGATAATATCTAGAATTACCACACCAACATCGGGGCATGTAAAAATGCGAGGTCGAGTTGCAAGTTTGTTGGAAGTTGGGACAGGATTTCACCCAGAATTAACTGGAAGAGAAAATATTTTCATGAATGGTGCAATCATGGGAATGACTCGTCATGAAATTAGAAATAAATTTGATGAAATAGTAGATTTTTCTGGTTGCGGAAGGTATATCGATACGCCTGTTAAAAGGTATAGCTCAGGGATGCATGTGCGTTTAGCATTTGCAGTGTCTGCTCATTTGGAACCCGAAATATTAATTGTCGACGAAGTGTTGGCGGTAGGTGATGCAGAGTTTCAGCGAAAATGTCTCAATAAAATGGACCAAGTAAGTAGAAATGAAGGTCGAACGGTTTTGTTTGTGAGCCACAATATGACTGCAATTAAAACACTTTGCACCAAAGGACTTTTATTGAAAAATGGAACACTTGTAGGCGACGGTTCAATTGATGAAATAATTGAAACATATGAAAAAGATCAAATTTATTCAGCGCACACGCCTATAGCTGAAATGAAAAATAGAAAAGGAAATGGCTCACTTAGATTTACCAATATTAAATTTTCGGATTTAAATGGCAAAGAAAAAAATCATTTTTTTGCAGGTGAAAGTTTATGGATACACGTTTTCTTTAATGCAGATCAAGCATTCATTTCAAGTAATAATTCCACGATAGACGTTGATATAAACGACAGCTTAAATAATAGAGTGGCATGGGTTGGTACTTCAATTTATAAAGACAAAGTAGATACGCAGGACGGATATATTGTATTTCAATTAAATGCAATACAGCTAGCACAAGGCAATTACAATTTCAACCTTTTTGCTTCAACGGATTTAGGTATTTCGGATTGGGTGATGAATGTATCAAACATAACTATTATGGTTGATGATTACTATGGTACTGGGAAAAAAGTCCCTGAAAAACAATTGGTTATGCTCACGGATTTTTCGGTAAAGTAATAATTCTTTTAAATATTCTGTTTATTAATTGGCTCAATAATGACAAATATACTACACATATTACCCTCTGCATTTCCTGGAGGTAGTGAGTTATGTGCATTTGAAACGATTCAGGTATTAGAGGCTGATGGCTGTAAAAATTTTGTAGTGGTACCTAATAATGGATTTTTTGTTCCAAGATTATCAAAAGCAGTTTCAGGTATATTTATTGTTGAAAATAATTGGTGGATTTCGAATCCTTCATTTCCATTTTTGTTGAAAATAAAAATGGTGTACGGCTATTTAAAATCCGCTTTTAAAATAAAGAAGCTGATCAAAAATAATAAAATAGACCTTGTTATTACGCATACAATGAGCATTCCTGCAGGTGCTCTGGCAGCTTATTTAAAGCGTGTTCCACATATATGGTATATACATGAGTATGGTGATATAGATCATCATCTAAACTTTAATTACGGCAAAAGAACTACTCTTTCTATTATCAATCTTCTTTCTAAGAAAATTATTGTTAATTCTAAAGCTCTGTTCACACATTTTTCACCCTACTTTTCAAAAGATAAAATGATGCAGGTAAATTATGTAGTGGATTACCCGGCTAGTAATCCTGTTTCGTATAAAGAGTCAACGTCTTTATCTGTTTGTATGGTTGGAAGGATTGCTCAGGGGAAAAATCAGCTTATAGCACTTCAGGCGTTAACCATATTAAAAGGTCTAAATGTTTTTCCGCAAATAATATTTGTTGGAAGTATTGACCAGACATACTTTTTAGTACTAGAAGAATTTATTAAAATAAATGATTTAACAGAGCAAGTTACATTTGTAGGGCATACCGATTCACCCTGGACGTATTTACAAAAGGCAGATTGTGTATTGGTGTGCAGTAAGAATGAAGCCTTCGGAAGGGTTACAGTGGAAGCAATGAAATCGGGTCGGATTGTTGTAGCTTCCAATACAGGAGCAGGCAAAGAGTTGGTTGAGCATGGAGAAACAGGTTTTTTATTTAATCCAGAAAATGCACCGGAGCTTGCGGATATACTACACCAGTTATGGTTTATGCAGGAAGTTGAACATATTACGCAGCCTGCGCATACATTTGCAAATGAAAATTTTAATTCATTCGTACATAGTAAAGCCCTAAAAAGTCTTATAAGTCAATGTCTGTAACTGTTTCGATAATTGTTGTGAATTATAACACACGTGATTTAACAGTTGCGTGCATTCATAGCATTATTGATAAAACACACGGCTGTTCCTATGAGATAATTCTTGTAGATAATGCAAGCACAGAGTGTGCTGCATCAATCTTTAAACAGGAATTTCCGGAAATACATCTTGTCGAGAATGAGATAAATTCAGGATTTGCAATAGGAAATAATATAGGGATCGCAAAAGCAAAAGGAACGTACATTCTGTTACTTAATAGCGATACAGAGTTAGTAAATGATGCAGTAAGCATTGCTCTAGTAGAGATGCAAAGGGATTCGCGTATTGGTGCGTTAAGTGCACGGTTGATCTATCCCGATGGCCGAGCTCAGCCGGTTGCAGGAAGATTCCCATCTTTAAAAAACGAATTGTATGAATTGCTCCGTGTATACAAATTTGAATCTGAAAATAGAAAAAAATTACGCCTGCACGGCGATTTATGGGACTATACAAAATCAACAGAAACAGACTGGCTTTGGGGGGCATTTTTGTTAATGCCTGCATCTGTAATAAAACAATTTCCGAATCAAAAACTACACGAAGATTTTTTTATGTACTTTGAAGATGTACTATGGTGTTATTTTATAAAGCATACATTAAAATTAAAAGTTGTATACTGCCCAGAACCGATAGCCATTCACCACATCGGTGGCAGTAGTTTAACAAAAGATCCGGAAGCTGATTTTATTAAAAAAATACTACCCAATCAATATAGGTTTTTGATTAAGGAACACGGTTGTATGTATACGTATATGTATTATTTCGTTAAGAGTATACATTATTATACTTTAAAAGGTGATACGAATAAAAAGCGTGCAAAAGTTTATTTGAAATTTATATTCTCTACTAAAAAATAGCTTTTAAGTTAACGATCAGAATGAAAATTCAACATAGGAATATTGGAGCAATTTGGCCTTCACCGCAAACATCACAAGGTGATTTCCGTATTCAACTCATACGTGTAAAATAATGAACATGGATACGGTAAAAGGAATACGGATATCTGTTATAATTCCTATTAAAAATAGAGCTTCGCTAATTGCACAAACACTGGAAAGTATTATTCATCAATCGTTAAAACCAGCAGAAATAATTCTTGTGGATGACGGCTCTTCGGATGCACTTGAAGTCATTCTTGCTGAATATGCAGATGATATTATATATTTAAAAAGCAATGGTACAGGGCCTGGGGCTGCCCGGAATACAGGACTAAAAGTGGCTACAGGGGATTTTATAAAATTTTTCGATTCCGATGATATTATGACGCCTACATCTTTACAGGATCAGGCAGATGCATTATTGCGAACGGATAAAAAATTTGTAACGAGTCCATATATATATGCAACCATGGATAATGGTATATGGAAAAGTGGGGACAATGTTATACTTAACTACTATTCGTTCCCTCAAACACGTCCGCTTCAATATTGGATGATCTGGGGCTTATTTATACCCATCCCTTCTATGTTATTCCGAAAGTCATTTCTTGATAGCATAGGTACTTGGCCTGAAAATATTGTTACAAGTGAAGACTGGATCTATTTATGGAAACTGGCACAAGCAGAGCCTTTTCCTGCGCATACAAACACCTGCGCTTTCATATATCGGTTACATGGGAGCCAATCTACAGGTTCAAATATGGATAATTTAAGTCGGGATAAAGAGAAATTTCGTATCTTACAAGAAGCCTATGCACAATCAATGCGCTCTGAAAATTACACGTGGTTTGATCGTTGGTTATTTAAATCGAAATTTTACCAAATGGCACGTGTAACCAAGGATGAAGGGTTTAAGAATACGCTGTTTCATGCAGCAGGTAAAGGACAATGGATGATCTCAGTTTACTATAGATTAAAAATGAAAATAGGCTGTAAAATTACTCAAACAGATTGGCAGCCCATGCATGGTGTAAACACAGATAAAAAAATAATAACAGAATTTTTGAAAGTGTAAATTTGATATTTTAATGATTTTAATTTCCATTCACATATATAAAACAGCCGGTACAACATTTTATTCCATTATAGATAGAATATTTAAACGTAACCAAATTGTAAATGCCAATATTGAAGGCCTTGAAAAGTGTGAACAAGCTTTAAAAAACAATAGATTAGAAAATAAAGAATCCATTAAAATTATCCATGGCCATTTTTCATTTGGTTGGCACACGTATTTTTCAACCCCAGTTCAATACATTTCTTTTCTGAGAGATCCTGTCAACAGAGTCGTATCAGATTATTTTTATAATAAAGCATTTTCACAAGGGCACAATCATTCGTATGCTTCTAAAATGACTCTGGAAGAATATGTGAATTGTGATAAAATTCTTGACATGGATAATGGGCAGACGCGTTCCATAGCAGGCGATTACAATACCCCATATGGTCAATGTACCTCTGAAATGCTTGCCCTTGCAAAGAAAAATATTGATTCGATGTTTCTTTTTGTTGGGCTTACCGAGAAATTCGATGACTCTTTAATGCTGATAAATTATTACTTGGGATGGAAAAAAATTTACTACACGAATAAAAATGTTACCAGAAAAAAGACGCGCGTATTAACTTCTCAGCAACGAACTATTATTGATCAACGGAACAAACTGGACAACGAATTGTATCAATATGTATCTTTACAATTTGAAGATAAAAAGAACGATATCCCACTCTTTACATGCAGGCTCATTTTATTCAAAGTGTATAATTTTATGTACAAAATAATACATCCTGTATACAGATCTATTAAATCTATTAAAGCTATTAAAGCTATTAAATAATATTTCAACTAAAGACGGTTAAAGAAATAGTATGAGAGTTATAAATAAAATTAAAGTATTGCCTCAATTATCTTTTACAGAAGGAGCACAGTTGGTGTTGGGCTTTATTATTAATCGTATTACTGGTACGAGTCCATCATTTATCTCTCAGGATATCTTTGTGATGGGCGATCAAATGTCACATATTATAGATACCGGGAACAAAATAGAAAAAGTCAGTAATAGTAATATTGTAACCTTTAACAACACAAGTGTCAATAAACCCTGGTTTCTGTGTCTACGCAGAATGACTACGGATTATAATATTTATGGACAGATCTTCCGATTTGAGGAATATAAACCTTTGGTTGATATTGTAAATAGGTTGAAGCAAAAAGAAATACGTTATATAATTGATGCAGGCGCAAATGTAGGATGCAGTACGATATATTTTAAGCACATGTTTCCGGAAGCAAAAATTGTAGCAATAGAACCGCAAAGCGGAAATTTTGATGTGCTTTGCAAAAATATCGAATTGAATAATATGCAACAGGACGTCTTTGCTGCTAAATCAGGCTTATGGAAAGATAATTCAAACCTGCAAATTACAACAGATTTTAGAGATGGCCGTGAGTATGCTTTTTTTCTCAAGACAATTCATGATTGGGATACCAGGCATGAAACAGTTTCAGGTATTACAATAACGGATATCATTGAGAAATATAATTTCCCTCATATTGATATATTAAAAATAGATATTGAAGGCTCTGAAAAATATTTATTTGAAAACGAAGAAATCGCTCGTAAGACGTTAGGTAAGGTTAATTTTATGGCTCTGGAAATCCACGATGAAGTAGTAGACAGAAAACTTGTTGTGTCGTTGTTGGAGAAACTTGGCTTCGAATATGAAAATTTCCATGAAACATTGGTTGCTTACCGGAAAGAGTTTTTGAATGAAATCGTTTGATTTGATTTTACAATACGGACAAATTCATTCGTACGTGTAGCATGTTGTATTGAATAAATTTCAAATAATAATGAAAAAAAAGATTGCGATTATTGGGTCCGGTATTTCTGGGTTGTCTGCTGCAGCTGTATTGAACGATAGCTATGATGTACGTGTCTTTGAACGTAATGCAACTATAGGCGGACTAGTGCATTGCAACCGTTCCGAAGATGTGTTGTATCATAGAGTTGGAGGACATGTTTTTAATAGCAAAAACAAAGATGTGTTAGAATGGTTTTGGAGCAGATTCGATAAGGAACAGGAATTCGTTCAGGCTAAACGTAATGCGAAAATATTTTATAAAGGCGAATTTATTGGTTATCCGATAGAAAATTTTTTATATCAATTAGACGCACCAGTTGTAGAACAGGTGATGAAGGAATTGATAGACATTAACAGGACCGAGGTTAAGGCACCAATGTCTTACGCACATTTTGAAGCATTCCTTCAGAATACATTTGGAAATACCTTGTATGAAATCTATTTCAAGCCCTATAATAATAAGATCTGGAAAACAGACTTACGTACGGTATCCATGCACTGGTTAGATGGTAAATTGCCAATGCCTAATTTGCTTGAAATTATTACTAGTAATATTGTTCGCAAAGACGAAGGTAAAATGGTGCATGCGAATTTTTATTATCCCAAATCAGGAGGCTCTCAGTTTATTGCAGACAGGTTAGCATGTGGCTTGTCGATAACGTGTAATAGTTTCTTAGAAGAAATAACTATAAACAATCATTCAGTAAAAATATTTGAGGGAACTTTTGATCATATCATTTATACAGGAGATGTAAGAAAACTTCCTGATCTTTTAACTATTACATCTGATAAAACATTCCAGTATAACACTGAAATAAAAAATTTACGTTCAAACGGTACTTCAAGTGTGTTGTGTAGTTGCGATACAAGTGATTTATCCTGGTTATACATACCTGAATCTAAATTTAAAGCTCATAGAATTATTTATACAGGCAATTTCAGCCCGGCAAACAATTCAAATCGTTTAAGAGAATCTCACAGGTCATCCTGTACAGTAGAGTTTTCAGGGATTTGCAGCTATGAAGAAATGATAACGGAGCTAACATTGTTGCCTGGTAATCTGGCTCCCATAGATTATAACAATGAGTCGAATTCATATGTGATCCAGGATAATGAAACGCGTAAAATTATTCAGGCGTATAAAGACTATCTCAAACCTTATGGCATTCATCTCTTGGGACGTTTTGCTGAATGGGAATACTACAACATGGACAAAGCCATGGAAGCTGCACTTGAGTTGAAAAAGAAATTGGCCTTGGATTAAAATGGATCTGATTTTTTAAAAACGAGATTCGTGTAAGCATTTAACTATTGCCAAATTAAAAATCAATTTCAAATTGTTCAATAAAATAGACGTCCTGTAAATTGTTTTAAGGAGCTGCTCCACAAGAAGGCATATCAAAATGCAAGACTAACATTCGATTTGAGCGAACAAGCGTTAAAGACTTTTAATACAGTAAAAATGAGTTGTCGCCCTTGGATTAGAGGGTAATCGTCGTATTGTAACCCGCATCGTGTAAGCAGTCTAACTGCTGGATCCACAAATAGTTTAGTTCCTCTTTTTTGACTAATATAATCGTTTGGGCTAACGGATATTTCTAATTGTGTGATCTTTAAAATAAATAGTTGTGTTTCTTAGTAAGTCAACGGTTTGCATGCCATTTACTTTCAAGCCAGTTGGACGTACTTTTTTGGTAAATCTGCGTAGGTTCAGACTATATTTTTTTAACTTGCCTCATACGTCTGTTACAACATTTAAACTCCTAGAATGAATCATCCGTTTACACTGGTATCAACTGTATTTAATGAATCACACAGGCTTGAGAATAGCATAGAAGAGCTGAAGAATCAAACACTTCAGCCAGCTGAAATTATCATAACCGATGCCGGCTCTACGGATGGTACTTATGAGATGCTCCTTGCTTGGAAAGAACGTTCAGACATTCCAATAACCATTTTTCAAAAAAACAGATGCAATGTAGCCGAAGGTCGTAATATAGCCATTCGTGCCGCACGGTATGATTTAATCGCAAGTACGGATTTTGGTTGTCGATTTCATCCTGAATGGTTAGAAAGCATCATTACACCATTTAACGATCCCGCTATTAAAGCCGTAGGCGGTGCATTTGCTGTAATGGATGCAGATATATGCACCTTGCCAGCTAAAGCCGCATACTTATTATTTGATGGGTATAAAGATGCCATACATGAAGATTGGTTTACACCAACATCTCGTTCGGTAGCGTATTACAAAGAGGTTTTTGAAGCCGTCGGCGGTTATTGCGAATGGTTAACATTGGCTGCTGATGATACCGTCTTTGGTAGAGTAGCAAAAAAAATAGGATACCGTTTCCATATGGTTGATAAACGCTATGTATATTGGGGAAGACATACAACAGCCTTAGCGTATGCAAAAGAAGCTTTTCGTTATGGATTGGGTGACGGAGAAGCACACATTAATGGTCGTAGTACCCTATCAAAAGCAATAGAGCTCGTAATGCGTAGCTTATTTGGTATTGGTTTGTGTGTACTGATACCGCTTATACTTCTCCACATGCTGTCTGAAGCGTGGTTATGGACATTGCTCCCATGCGTTGTTGGTTTTCGCTCCTATTTCCGGCATGCAACGATTTGGTTTCGCCTACGTTCAGAAAAATATACATTCGTTGTTTTTTTATATAGTTTTTATTTGTTGGAGTACACGCGATATTATTATTTAAAAGGGTATTATAAAGGATATTTTCATTCACCTGCGTTTAGAAAAACAGGAGTAGACATATTGAAAAAACGGTTTAAAATATGAATATCATTCTTTTAAACACCAATAGCTTTGGGGGTAATTATGAGTATTCGCGTTTTTTACTAAAGGCTTATCTTGCTCATAAAGAGGTGCGCGCCTGTACGGTTGTAATCCCTTTTAATGCAGTTCAGGAAGAAGATCAATATTTTAAAAAAATATTAATATCGGATATCTATAAAACAAACGTAAATCTTTTTAAGAAATTATATTTTCTATTTCGAAGCAT
>JAYTLG010000120.1:0-8826 GCA_043729555.1 Cytophaga sp. | reverse complement strand
CAAAGGGCGACCAACGTGGCTCTAGTACCATTACGCAGCAACTAGCTAAAAATTTATTTAAAACACGAGGAGTTCAGAAAAAAGGAATACTTGGTATCGTTCCGGGTTTCAGTGTTATCATTTCTAAAGTGAAAGAATGGGAGTTGGCCATTTCATTGGAGAGTATGTATACGAAGAATGAAATTTTGGCATTGTATTTAAATACCGTTGACTTTGGAAGTAATTCATTTGGAATAAAAGTGGCGTCAAAAACTTTTTTCCAAACAAGCCAAGATAGCTTAAGCATTCCGCAAGCAGCCATGCTTATTGGCTTACTAAAGGCCCCAACGTCTTACAGTCCAATTATAAATCCGGATAATTGTTTAAATAGAAGAAACACGGTGTTGGAATTGATGTTTGAAAATAAATTGATTACTCAACTTCAATTTAATACATTCAAAATACAACCCATACAATTGAATTATGGAGTCGAAAATCATTCGGATGGTTCGGCTACTTATTTTAGAACGATGGTAAGTAAGTATTTGCAAGAATGGTGTAAAAAAAATGGCAAGGATTTGTATGGCGATGGATTGAAAATATATACAACAATCGATTCGCGTATGCAAGCTCATGCAGAGGCTTCTGTTACAGAGCACATGACAGTTCTGCAGCGTAGATTTAATAAGCATTGGGAAGGCGAAAAACCGTGGCGATATCAAAACAAAACAGAAATCCCCAACTTCATTGAAGACGTAGCAAAAAAGACGGACCGTTACAAAGCCTTAGCAAAACGTTATGGCAAGGGAAGTGACTCAATTATGATTGCATACAAGACGCCTGTAAAGATGACGGTGTTTAGCTGGCAAGGTGATATTGACACGCTGATGAGTCCATATGATTCAATCGCTTATTACAAGCATTTTTTACACACAGGTTTTATGACCATGGATCCATATACAGGTTTTATTAAAACGTGGGTTGGCGGTATTAATTACAAGCATTTTCAATACGACCATGTGCAGCAAAGTAAGCGTCAGCCGGGCTCTTCATTTAAACCATTTGTATATGCTACGGCTGTTGCTAAAGGTATTCCGCCGTGTACGTTAATTCCAGATTTGCCTATCACTTTTGAATATGAAGAAGATGGCAAACAAATTGTTTGGACGCCTCGTAATGCCGATTGGGTTTACTCAGGTGACTCTTTGAACCTGCGCAGAGGTATGGCACGATCCATCAACACAATTGCAGCACGCCTTACTAAAATGGTAGGCGTTGATGCTATTATTGATATGGCACACAATCTTGGTATTGAAAGTAAATTAAGACCGGTACCTTCAATTTGTTTGGGCTCAAGCGATGTAAATGTATTTGAAATGGTTGGCGCATATAGTACGTTTTTAAATAAAGGCGTATGGACCGAGCCCACGTTTATTGAGCGCATTGAAGACAATAGCGGCAATGTTATTTTTGAGGCTACTCCGAGACGCAAGGATGCGCTTACAGAAGATGTTGCGGCAGTTATGGTGCATTTACTAAAAGGTGGCACAGAAGAAGGCGGCGGTACCTCACAAGCGTTGTTTCAGTATAATATTTTCAGGGGAAATGAAATGGGAGGAAAGACAGGTACATCATCTAACTATTCAGATGGTTGGTTTATGGGTGTATCTACGCGACTTGTAGGTGGTGTTTGGGTTGGTGGTGAAGACCGTAGCATACACTTCAGAACTTCCGCTACCGGCGAAGGTTCAAAAACTGCGTTACCCATTTTCGGATTGTTTATGGAGAAGGTATATGCCGACACATCGTTGGGTATAAATGTAGGTAGATTTAAAATGCCTGCTCGAATGGGAATCAATATTAATTGTCCTCGTCGTGCAGAGCGCGTTGTTGTTGACAGCTTGGCTATTTCTGAAGAGGAAGACCAGTTGCCCGACGAAGAAATAATTGAATGATTTAATTTCATCATACGTGTGTTTAATAATTTTGTGCGCTGTAGAATTAAAAGATAAAAAGCATGGCATCATCAGCTATAATTATTGAAGTTAAGCCTTTAAGTTTTCCTTGGGAAACGAGAGACCCGTTTATTTTTTGCGTGCATCATCGCGATGCTTTCCCTAAAGGAAATGCGGAGATGGGACCTGCTGTTCCCTTGGCTGGTCGACAGATTGGACAAGACTTTTCGGCTAAAGATGGTTGGAGTATGTATCATGGAAAATCCATGCCGGGCTTCCCGTATCACCCGCATCGCGGATTTGAAACCGTAACGATTGCTAAGCAAGGTGTTATTGACCATACTGATTCGTTGGGGGCTGCAGGGCGCTTTAGTTCAGGTGATGTACAGTGGATGACCGCCGGAAAAGGTGTTTTGCATTCAGAGATGTTTCCGCTTGTAAATCAAGAAACAGAAAACCCCTTAGAGCTTTTTCAGATTTGGTTAAACTTGCCGAAGGTGAGCAAGTTTGTTCAGCCGCATTTTAAAATGTTGTGGAATGAAAAGATTCCTACATTAAAAGAATTGGATGCGAGCGGAAAAACAATTGAAGTAAATGTTATTGCAGGTACTTTAAAAGGTTTGACGGCTTTGAAGCCAACACCAGACTCTTGGGCCGCACATGCAGAAAATGAAGTTGCAATACAGACAATAAAACTGGATGCACACGCAACGTGGGTGTTGCCTAAATCAAAAGGTTCAATTAATAGAACGCTGTATTTTTATAAGGGTGACAGTATGAAAATGGATGGCGTAGATATTCCAAGCTATCATTCTGTTCGATTAAAATCGGATGTTGATGTTTCTTTTGTAGGGGGCAGTACAGAGTGCTTGCTGTTGTTGTTGCAAGGAAAACCAATGAACGAGCCCGTTGTACAACACGGTCCGTTTGTGATGAATACCGAACAAGAAATTAGAGATGCATTTGCCGAATATCAACGTACACAATTTGGCGGTTGGCCTTGGCCCAATCACGAGCAGGCACATGCGCGTGAGAAAGGTCGTTTCGCTTTGCATGCCGATGGTACGGAAGAGAATATGAATTAGAATTTATGTGTTTCAAGGTCCGAAATTTTCGAGTTTTTATAGTTAAAGAGTTTCTTAGATAAATAATTGCTATATTAATTATTGAAGCTTTTAAAAGCAATTTAATTATTTAGCACTTTTTCAAATGAAAAAATATTTAATCATACTGGTGATTTTGTTATTAACTGGTGGAACAACGTGCTTACTGATTAATTTAAAAAAAAAGAATGAATCATTGAAAGAGGCTGTCCTTCCTTCAATTCTAATTGCTAAAGTCGACCTCATTAAACTTACTTCTGAAAGAGTAGATTTTCTTGCTCATCTGCAATTAGTAAATGATGTTCCTGTGGGAATTTCTATTGATAGTATTACATATGTATTTTTTGTCGAAAACGAAGAAATTGGCAAAAGTAGCTATGCAGAACCAATTCATATTAAAGCAAATGATACTTCAACCATCACAATTCCATTGAGTATTTTTTATAAAGAACGTATAGAATTGTTTGAAAGATTGAGAAAAGAAGGGCGAGATAGTTCTATGCTCAAAATAAATGCAATTTTATATAGTAGTCTCATTCCAAAGGGCTTTAATACTGTTCATATTGAAAATAAAATTCCATTAATTTTAATACCTAAAATAGAAGTGGAAAAATTTAAAATTGAACAAATAAGTTCTTCTGAAACCCTATTGGGAATTGATGTTTTGGTGATGAACAATAATACAACGGAATTCAGTTTTAGTGATTTTAAATATCGAATAAAAATAGAGGACAATAAAGAAATTGTTGGTCAAATACCTGGTATTATTAAAATTAAGTCTAATAATTCTACGAGTGTTCATATTCCTGTTACATTAAGCTTTAAACAAATCAGTCAAACACTTGTTGATTATATTATACAAGGAAAGAAAATGAAGTATGACATTACAATCACCACCAAACCTCAAACAGATGTTCATTCATTAAAAGATAGTGAGCTTATTATTCATTCTAATGGAGAAATTGGAGAATTGAGAAACTAATCCATCAAATTTTAATAAATCTAATTCTGGCAATGTTGCTAAAAGTAGTTGGTTATTTTGATTGAAAAAATCATTATACTGTCATTTATATAAAGTGGAAATAGGGTCTACAGGAAAACAATCTATTTGCAATAAAATGAATACGTAAATGGGAATAAAAAAAGAGACTAAATGGACTATGTTTTTATTTTATACCAGCACTTTGGGGGACTGTATGAATATCATTACCTATATCCTACATGCACAACCAATACATCTTTTAAATCTGTGGTATAATTAGGCGATAAATTTTCTTTTCTAAGTCGCCATGTATGCTCATACCCTTGAACGGCGTGGCGTAAAGTGTGTTTGCCCATTTTTCTGTTTAATATATCTATCGTGGCTTCTAAGGTATTCCATTTGTCATTTTGTATAGATTCAAACATGTTGAGCTGTATGGTTTCTTCGGCAACAATATCCATTACGGTAACACCACATTTTTTATACGAGTGGCCTTCTTGATAAATTTTTGCTAAGCCTTCAATGGCATAGCGCATCAGTGTTGTTGTATTATTTGTTGGCTCAGGAAGTTTTATAAAAATGCCAAAATACAATTGACCGGTTTCTACCGTAAATCTGCTTTTTGAAAGTGTTACATGCATGCTTCCCGCAAGGGTGCCTTGTATGCGCAGCTTCTCCGCACAACTCGATGCGTGGCTTGCAATGGCTTCTTCAAGTGCTTTGAATATGTGTTGTTGACTGCCAAATGAACGCGATGTGCAAATCGTTTTTTTATCCGTGATGTCGTCCATTTCTATACACGGAATACCTTTGAGTTCGCGTTGTGTGCGCAAGCCAAAAACAGAAAAATTCTTATGTACCCATGCTTCTGGTTGATTTACAAACTGTTCAATGGTGTCGATAAAATGCGCACGTAATTTTTTTGTGTGTTGTCGACCGATACCCCAGACATCATCTAGTGAAGCATTATTCCATGCGTCTGCAATTGTATTCGGATAAATGACGTAAACGCCACCTGTTTTTTTTGATATTTTATTGGCAAGTTTTGCTAAGGTTTTTGTTGGTGCAATACCAACGCCTACAGGTATTCCTGTATACTGCTTCACGGTGTTTCGAATGTGGTGTCCAAATTTTTCTAAATCGGTATGTGTTTCATTCAACAATAAAAAAGCTTCATCAATGGAATAAATTTCGATGTCAGGCACAATAGATGCTAGGGTTGACATTACCCGGTCCGATAAATCTCCGTAGAGTGTGTAGTTGGAAGAGAAGACCGTTACTTTTTTATTTTGAACCAAGTCTCTGATTTTAAAAAGAGGTTCGCCCATGCGAATGCCGAGTGCTTTCGCTTCATCGGAGCGCGCGATTACACAGCCATCGTTGTTGCTTAATACAACGACAGGCTGCTTCCGCAAATCAGCACGGAAGAGACGTTCACAGGAAACGTAGAAGGAGTTACAGTCGACGAGAGCGAACAATGGAGTTGAAAGTTTAGAGTGTAAAGTGTAAAGGCGGGCATTCAATTTTGTATTAGTATGCGTCTACGATCGGGCTGGCAGTAAAGTATGGTTGTCATATACTGATTGTTACACTTTACACTTTCAACTCTACACTTTTTTAAGGTTTATGAATCACAAATGTTACCACGCCCCAGACCTCAAAGTCCATGGTTTCGGTAATTTCTATGGGCGGGAAATTTTCGTTTTCGGGGATGAGGTAAAGTTTGTTGTTGTATTTGCTGATGCGCTTTACCGTATATTCTCCGTCAATAATAGCAACTACTATTTGATTGTTTTTAGGTTCTACCGAACGGTCTACCACCAATAAGTCGCCATCGTGGATGGCAGCGTTAATCATGGAGTTGCCCTTTACACGTACATAAAATGTAGCAGTTGGGTGTTGAACGAGATATTCAAAAATGTCGATGCGGTTGTCCAGATAATCACCCGCAGGACTTGGAAAGCCAGCTGCTACAGCACCATCTGCCAGTAGGATAGCGGCGTGTACGGCTTGAGGAAGTGTGTTGAATATTTGCATAAGACTGCTTATTTCTAATTTTGTTAGTAATTTACTAAAAATATTAGAAATGAGCAGTCGTGAATTCTACATAACTCCTAAGTATTTGATTTTTAAGCAGAATTATTTCCTGCGTTTCAACAAAAGTGGCTCTAGTCTTAATCCCTCTGGACAAATTTACAAGCGAGCCTGCTGTTCAACTTCGTGCTACTGGTTATTCTCAGGCTTGATAAGTACACGCTGGTGAAAAAACTTTTTATTGTCGATGTTGTTCATCAATTGATTTAAATATCTTGAATCAATTTCAAATGTTGTATGTGCACGGTAAACAAGTATGCGGCTTATCGCCGCTTCTTTTACCCCTGAATGTTCTGTTAAAAATGTTTTAATCGAGTCCATATTTTGCTCGTGACGCGTACCGATATTGATGTTCATGATAGCAAAATTTGTTATCTTTTTATCTATCGTTACATCTAATTTTACGGGAGTGAATTTAATTTTCAATGCATCTTCAAAATCTTCTTTCTGATGAACTTCATCTTCTTGAAGCATGCAAATAGATACCCCCTTTTTCCCTGCACGTGCAGTACGTCCGCTTCTGTTTACATATTGCGGAACATTGTCGGGCAGGTGATAGTGTATCACATAATTTAAATCACTCACGTCGATGCCACGCGCTGCAATGTCTGTAGCAATAAGTAATTGAATGCGCTTGTCTTTAAATGCATTCATTACTTTGGTGCGGTCGTATTGATTTAGATCGCCATACAAGGAGTCGGACGAAACATCGAAGCCTGCTAATTGCTGGCCCAGTAATTTGGCTGCTGCTTGGGTACGACAAAATACAATGCCTCTATCTTTGATGTGACGCAATAAAAATGTTTTTAAGAATTCTAATTTATACCCGAATTGGTAGGCAATATATTGATGTTCGATATTTCTGTTTACGTATTCTTGTGGCTTTATGCGAATCTCTTCTGCATCGGCACCCATATACTGACGTGCAATTTGTTTAATCTCAAATGACAGCGTTGATGTAAATAAGAACTTACGAACGTTTGGTTTACATGCGCGAACGATGCGGTCAATGTCGGGTTGGAATCCCATGTTCAACATTTCGTCGGCTTCATCTAATACTAAAAATTTCAAATAACTTAAATCAACTATTTTTCGTGCAACGAGGTCTAATAAACGTCCCGGCGTAGCTACTAAAATATGTCTCGGTATTTCTAATTTTTTAATATTCTCTTCAATTTTCTTTCCACCGTAAACCGCTTCGGTATGGATGCGCACAATGTATCTTGAGAATACAAACAAATCTTTTGCTACTTGTTGGCCTAGCTCTCTAGTAGGCACAAGGATTAGTACTTGTGTTTGTATTAAGGCTGGGTCAATTTGTTGTAAAATGGGTAAGCCAAAGGCTGCAGTCTTTCCTGTTCCTGTTTGAGCAACGGCTACTAAGTTTCTAGTTGTTTTTAGAATAAACGGAATTGCTTTTTCTTGAATTTCTGTTGGCGAAGAAATATTGTTTTCGCTAAGTGATTGAAGAAGTTGTGTATTTAAACCAAGCTCTGAGAATGTCATTGTCGTATTACTGATTACAGGTTATGCAATATACGCATATCCTGTATGTTATTTATTTTCTTCTTTTTCTTTAGTTAAAAAAGACTGCAAATATTCCACCTGTACCACCGCTTCCAAAGTTAAGTAATGGGCCAACAAAACGATTTACTATATAAATCGACGCTTACATCTTTACCTGCGCCAATAATATATTTGGGCTGAATGACAATCATTTATGCTATAAATTGCCCTGTGTTGTGACTTGTATAACTAGCTATATCTGATATTGAATGATAATGGCACATCTGTTTCAAACACCAATATTGTAGCGAAAGCAAGCTATCTAACAGTTGATTTATTATTGACATGTATCTTTTTGGGGAAACTGCATTATAATACTACATCAACTGAAATATGTATTATGTTTTACAGACCGATCCTTTTAATCGCCGTGTTCTTCATTGCAATGGGTATTTTATCGTGCAATGAAGAACAATCTCAGCTTAGCTCGTCAATCGATACTCGTGCCATAACAAGGCAGCGTTCGGATTCGGTTCTGAACAGTATTGCAGGTAACGAAAAATGCGTATTGATTAATCCTAAAAAATCAAATATCGTTGTTTCAAAAAAAGGCATTACATTTTCCATTCCTGAAAATTCTTTTGTGACAAAAGATGGAGTAGTGCCTGAGGGTAACGTGTCGCTTAAGATTTCTGAATATCATAGCCCTGCTGATATACTGGTGTCGAAAATTCCGATGCAGTATAGAGCCACAATAGGTGCTGTTCAGATGGAGTCTGCGGGTATGTTTCACATCTCTGCGATGGCGGGCGATACGCCGTTGCAATTAGCAAATAACAAAGAAATTGGTGTTGATGTACCGGCTAAAAATACTGATGCTGATTTTAATATTTATTATTTTGATCTTGTTGATAGTGTATGGGTAAAGGTAGAGGACAATATTGCCGTGACGAATAAACCAGACGATGTTGAAGTAAAGAAAGCTGTCACTAGCGCTGGTGTTCCTAAAGAACAACTGGCGCAATCGGAAGGTATGATTTTTTCATGGAATGCTGCAGAAGCTGTAACGCGCGTTATTGATGGGAAAAAAATCATATTGGTAAATCCTGATTGTAGTTATAAAGAAATTGATTTTGACTTTCCTGTTCTTATAGATAAATATCCTGAGTTGGGTTTGTATAAAAATACAACGTGGATTGGTAGTACG
>JAYTLG010000119.1:0-4315 GCA_043729555.1 Cytophaga sp. | reverse complement strand
GGATACTGCACCAACAGGCCATACATTACTATTATTGGATACTGCCGGAAGCTATCATCGAGATATTATGAGAAATAACATGAATGCAAATCGACTTAGAACACCGTATATGTCTTTGCAAGACCAACAGTTATCAAAAATAATCTTGGTTTCATTGCCCGAAACAACTCCAATGCGTGAGGCTGGCTCCTTGCAGGACGATTTAAAAAGAGCAGGTATTAAACCTTATGCGTGGCTAATAAACCAAAGTCTTTCAATGCTATCTGGTATTTCAGACCCTTTACTTAAAAGTCGGGCTAGTGCGGAAACAGAAGTTATTGATACAATTAAAGCTACCTATTCAGACAGGACATTTGGGATTCCGTTCATTGCAGAAAAAAGACTACTCCCTGCAATTTTAGACAGACATTTAAACGCAATATCAACTTGACGTGAGAAAAGAAGGGCGAAGGCATAACAGGCGTTTGGCAAAAAAGCGGGTTTAGTGATTAAATTAAAATTTTACCTCGTATCAACTTTTGTACTGGCTTGACAGTTTAGTGCTTATAAATCCCGCCCATCGCAAATCTGCAAAACGTTACCCCGTACTCGTATATTCATATGATTTATACATTTGTTTCATTCAAAATATTTAATAATGCATGTTACTTTTTAACGATTACAAACTCAACCCGTCTATTTTTCTCTCTATTTTTTTCGGTATCGTTTGGTGAAATGGGTTGTGCACCACCAAATCCTTTTCCTTTAACGCGCGATTTGTTGATGCCAGCTGTTACTAAATAGTCTGTAACCGTTTGTACACGTTCTTCTGAAAGTAGAACATTTAAGTGCGGGTCGCCTTGGTTATCTGTATGTCCTCGGATTTCGATTTCGATCGTTGAGTTTTCTTTTAATAGCTTCGCCAGTCGATCTAATTCGGGGTAGGACGTAGGCAACAATTCGGGTTTGCTACGCACAAAGAAAACATTGTTTAAGTTGATGGATTGGCCTAGTTCAATAGGCACAAGGTAAATGTCTTTTTCAATTTCTTTGTAGGTACTTACTTCTTTGAGATCCATATTTTCATTTACGGCAATGTATCCATCTGCTTGCGCATAAAATCCGTACGTGTTGCCATAGGGTAAAATCATGGAGTAGCTGCCGTCTTTAGGTGTAGATCTACAATCGCCCACCGTTGTTCTACTATCTAAATTTTCGTATCGAATAATTGCAGCAATGGGTAATTTTGTTTTTGCGTCTAGTACGCGTCCTTTGATTAGTGTTACTGGTTCAGGGCTTAAAGCCTTTGGCAAGTCAGACATAAAAATATCAGACAAACCAATGGAATTGGCCGTCGACGAATAGTAAATAACTTTTGCATCGGTTGATATTTTATAATAGGCATTAAAACCATCGTTGTTAATTGCAGGTCCCATATTTACAGGCTTCGTCCATTTTGTCCAACTGTCGTCCAAACGTTTGCTCATGTACATATCTGCTTCACCATAATTAGGAAGAGTCCAATTTGCAAAGTAAAGCGTGTTGTTGTCTGCAGAAATAAAAGGGGAAAAATCTAGCGTACTGCTATTGATAGTTGCACCCATGTTTTTTGGTTCGCTCCAAGTATTGTCGTTTTGTTTGAAACTTATATACATATCACCGTCTCCATTGCTGTCTGTTCTGTTGAGGCATAGTATGAGTGTTCTTCCATTGTCTGCAAGAAACGCGTTCACCGCACAGGGGGCGGTATAGAAATTTTTAATAATTAAATTTTCTGGATATGACCATCCTGTTGCTGTTCGGTGGCTTACAGCAAAACCTTTTTGGTGGTCACTTGTATTATTTTTTTTGTCGTAGGCACCAAATAAAAGTATGGTATTTCCATCGGGCGAAACAGAAGCCAAGGAATTGTTTCCATTATTACTAATGCCATATTCTAAGCGTTTGGCTTCCGTCCAAGTATCGTTGATGTATTCAGAATAATAAATATCTCCATCAATCATTTTTCCATTCACTACAACACCTGGGTAGTTGTTTTTGTGATTCATACGTGTAAAATACAGTGTTTTTTTATCCGCTGACAAAACGGGGTTTAATTCATCGGCGTATGTATTGATGGTTGTGGGTAGGGCTGTTGCTTTAAGCGGTATAGCATCCGATGCCGCTATATCGTCCTTGTTATCTTGATCAAACGCTACATAGTCAATATAAACGTCCATTTTTGTGGACGTTATAAATCCGATAAATTTATTAATGTTTGTACAAAAGGTTGTTGTTGGAAGGCTAAGTACTTTTTGATTGTTAATGTAAAAAGTCACTTCATTCCCTTTTTTACTCAGTGTTAAAAGTTGATAATCGGCAGGGGATTTATAGGCCGCTGTTTTTTGCCAACCACTATTGGACGTTCCAAGATCTGAAGCAGAGTAGCTTCCCCAAACGTTTAATTCGTTGTAATATCCAACCCAAAAAGAATTGTTATACGGGTTGACGCAAAAGAAATTCATTTTTCCATTTTTATCCGTTATGAAAAATCCAGCTGTACCATCACCTTTACTAACGGGAATTTTTAATTTCACCTCCATCGTAAAATCTTTATAGGGGCTCATGTATATGTTTTTAAATACCCAAAATATGTTACCTTGATTATTTTTATTTGATAAGATGTAATGACCATCTTTAATCGAATAATCCATTTCAGTAGATTCAGAAACATTCCAGTTTTGTACATTCGAATTAAAGTCGTCTCGAAAACTTTCTGGAATTTGAGCGCGTGTAGAAAAAATGGTGCAAGTGAAACTTATCAAAACAAGTAAAATACGCATAGTGTCGATTTTATGTATCGTTAAATATAATATTAAGTTATTAGTATTTGAAATTTTATTGTGGTGAGTTACAGATATTAGTTCAAGTATATGATTGGGAAGGTGTTTAAATAATACAGTTCATGAATTATTGAAAACGCTGTGTTTTTAAAATCTTATCGTTAAATTTCAATTCAAATACATGCAGTATGTTATTTGTTACAATCGTTAACCGGAAATTAGAACCAATTAAATGCATACAAACTATCTTATCATTCCAGGTTTTGGTAATTCAGGGGAAAATCATTGGCAAACGTATTTTGAGAAACACTTGCCAAATTGCACGCGCATCGAACAACAAAGCTGGGACAAGCCACTTTGTGATGATTGGGTAAACACCATACAGGCAGGCATACAAAAATACCCATCGGAAACAGTTGTATTGATTACACACAGTTTGGGAGGCATTGCACTGGCGCATTGGGCAAGTCGTTTCAATACAAACATTAAAGGTGCATTTATTGTAGCGCCACCCGATATAGAAAATCCGTACATGGATTTGTCCTTAGAAAGTTTTACACCCATTCCTTTACTCAAACTTTCATTTCCATCTGTAGTAATAGGCAGCACAAACGACCATTGGTCGACCGTTGAAAAAACGCAAAACTTTGCAGATCAATGGGGAAGTAATTTAATATTTATTGGAGAGGCGGGTCATATCAATACCAGTAGTGGTTATGGCGTATGGGATGAAGGCTTGGCCTTATTAAAAAGCCTATAAATATAAAAGTAGGTTAACGGAATACCGTGTTTTTAATTACTATCTTAGAGCAATAGCTAGTCGTATCTTATTAAGTATATGAAGAAACAAATTCTCTTTGTGTTGATTTTTATTTCTCTAGGATTTACATCTAGAAAGCCAATCGATGATGAAATTAATGCCGTATATTCAACGGAACCCATTGGCCATGCCTATGGTTATTATGCATTTGAAGGTAATAAGGTGGGTAGATATATACGAAATGTTGGTACATTTTATCGAGAAGGAAATTATGTAGTGAAAGCAGAAAACTCAACGATTGTAATAACATATACCAACGTTGCTTATTCAAAACATCCTTTCAAGAAAAGTGTACATGAAAATAGCTATGAAGATTTGAAAATGGAAACGTTTACGTATACTAAAGTTGAAAAGGATGGTTCGTATATAATTGATGGATTAAAATTAGTTGAAGAAAAAGATACATATGGCGTTAAATTGGATATTAAAAGTATCAGAAAAGCATCGAATATTAAGAAATCGATAAAATAGATACGCCATGACCATACATACACCTGATTGATGGAACAGATGTGTGCGTCTTGGTTCAAGCAAAAAACATCTAGAATCTAACATTTAACATTTAACATTTAAAAAATAACATCCCATTCATTAACTATAAGCAACAATGAGCAATCCAAATGAAAGCAAATGTCCTTTTCCACACGGACAAACGAAACAAGCCGTCAACGAAGGTGCCTCAAATAAAGATTGG
>JAYTLG010000118.1:0-9063 GCA_043729555.1 Cytophaga sp. | reverse complement strand
ATACATGCTGTTGAAGAAAACTTAAAAGCGCTTGAACAGATTTGTCTCGGAAGCAAAGCAGGCGGAGCCATTGGTGAATTAGATATTGCATCCCGTTTTCGTTGGCTTACAGCCACGCGCAGTACGGTTATTCAATCATCCAAAGTGCATCCAGGTTACACTGAAAATGCAGCAGGTACGCTAGATAAGTTATTTGTGGAAATGGTTTTGTGAAAATATATATATATTATGGTTCGTATAGTCTTTATAGCACTGTTTTTCTGTTTTACTATTCTGTCTAAAGCGCAATCGCCCAATGATTCACTTCGAAAAACGACTAATAAAACTTTCAAAGAAGTTATTGTAATGATTATGTACAGTTGAAAAGGATAGTACAGTTTCGAATTTACAACTTATTGGAAATAACAAAAAAAAATTGAGCCCAGAAATCGTTGAAGAAGCGATGAGGGTTGTTCGCGCAATGAAACTTGCACCCGAATATAATTCAGATGGTGTTTTTATTCAGAATAAAAAAGTAGTCCGAATAAAATTTACAGTAAATGGATAGTTACTTATCATGCCGTTAATTTGACACAATTCAGTTTTTAAAAATGAACTCTCAGTAGAACGTTTAATCTATTCTACTGAGAGTTCATTTTAATGCCCGTGTCCTTCCTCTTCTGAATTGTGCATTTTAGATAGCAAATCATAGGCACCTGAGATGACGACTTCACTCGTTTCGATATCAAATCCTGTTGGTAAGATTACTTCCGTATAGCCATGTTGTGTGATGCCTTTCTGAACCTCAACAGCAGTGAATGTGAATTCATCTTCGTGATTCGTGTCATCATGGACATGTTTTTCTTCATTCGTTTTTATGAAAATGTATTGTTTTCCTCCAGCTTGAACAACTGCTTTTTCAGGAAGAACCGTTTTTTTATTGCTATCACTCATCTCTATAAATGCTTTTAAATACATATTAGGCATTAATAGAGGATCTTCCTTTGTAATGTGTGCATGCACACGTATGGTACGTTCAGTAGAAATTTGATGGTTGATTAAATAAACAGCAGCTGTTCGTTCTTTATCACTTTCATTTGTCAAATAGAATCGTATTTTTTGACCTACTTTAATTTTTGTAATGTCTTTTTCAAACACAGTTAATTCTGCGTGTAAATGGTCGGTATCTACAATTTCGAAGATGACATCTTGGGGATTTACATATTTTCCAATATTTACGTTTACAGTTGTTACATAACCTGAGATAGGAGCATAAATAGATACCACACTACGAATGTTGGACGTATTTAAGGTAGCGGGATTAATGTTTAGCATTTTCAATTGTTCCTCTAGACCACCTATCGTTGCCAATAAACTGTAATAGTCTGAACTTGCTTGTTGGAATGTTTTTGTTGCTGAAACATTTTCTCGGGCAAGTTCTTCTTGTCGTTTGTATTCTAATTCTACAAATTTTAGTTTATGAATATTTTCAATGTATTGTGTTTGAATTTGTATAAAGTCGGGATTTTGAATAGTAGCTATTACTTGTCCTTTTTTTACTTTCATACCTTGTAGTAAATCCGTTGATTTAATGAAGCCACCCATAAGTGCTGAAACACTAATTAAATTTTGTGGTGGTACATCAAGCATTCCATTTACTTCAATTGTTGCATTCAAATCTTTACGTTCTATTTTTCCAAAGTTAATTTGGGCCGTTTTATATTGTGCTTGTGTAAGGGTTACCGTACCAAGTGTTTCCGTATCATCATGAGTTAAAATCTCCGTATTGTTGTTGGTGCAGGATGCATATAAGACTACCATCAAGTATATCCACAACGTTTTATATAGTGTCGTTTTCATATTTTTTTAGTTATTACCTACAAGGTATTCAATATTGATAATGGATTGATTGTATTGTTGTAAAATGCTTAAATAATTTGTTTGAATATCTAAGGCTCTATTTAATGCTTGGGACAACTCTATATATCCTATACTACCATTTTGGTAGTGGGTCATTGCATGGTGAATGATAACATCCACATTTATAAGAGAATTTTGTTCAAAGTATGTCAAACTGGTTTTATATTTAATATACGTTTGATACGCTTGCATGAGTTCACCTTCGAGATTTTTTTGCGCTAACTCTTTTTCACTTTGTGCTATGCTTTTAAAAGTTTCAGCAGCTTTAATTTTAGAAATTTGAGGCTTGGCCCAAATCGGTATAGAAACTCCTATCATTACGCCCTGAAAGCGCGTGCTTGCATTCGAAATTTCAGCCTTATTATTATAATTGGGTGTGCCGTATAATGACTGATTAAAATAGCTTACATTTAATTCAGGAAGGAACTGTGATTTTTCAACTTTTGTATTTGCATCAGTTACCTTAATTTGTTGATCAAAATAACGAAGTCTCGGATTGTTTTGTATAACAGCTGAATCAGACGAAATTGTTAATTCTCTTTTTTTTTGGTTATTTATATCACACGTTATTAACACATCAGCATTGAGTAAAACCTGAAGTTTATTTTGGTAAATACGTATGTCGGCTTCATTTTCACTCATTAATATTTTAATTTCGTAGAGTTGACTTTGAGCAGTTATTTTTTCCAAATGGGTACTTTCACCTGTTTTATAGCGTAGTTCGGCGAATTTTAGAAATTGAATAAATAAACTATCTTGTTTCAAAAAGAGTTTTTGTTTTGATAACGCAGTTTGAAGTAAATAGTATGTATTTTTCACATTTAGTATTAATTCATTTTCGCGCATTTGCTTGCTATATTCTGCACTTTTTGTTGTCTCTTTATAATACTGTGTTTGAGTATGAATACTAGTAGGGAAAGGAATAGTTTGATTTATGGTTATGTTGTTATCATTATAATAACTGTTGTATTGACCATACATTAATGTTGCATTTGTTTTTCCAATTGCACTTGCTGTTCCCTTTAAATGTTGATTGTAATCAATTTGTTGTTGTGCCGCTTTTATAGCATTATTGTTTTCAAGTGCCTCTTGAATCGCGGATTCTAAACTTAATGATTTAATATCTTGAGCTTCTGAGAAGGTAGGAATGCAACAAATAAATAGTATCGGTATGGCTAACTTTATCAAAATATATTTTTTAAATTTATTCCCTTTTTCCGAAAGCATATATAGGATCGGCAACACAAATAAGGTAAGAAATGTTGCAGATAATAAACCGCCAATTACTACAGTAGCAAGTGGCTTTTGTACTTCAGCTCCAGAGCCATGAGACAAAGCCATTGGCAAGAAACCAAGTGAAGCTACTATTGCTGTCATCAATACCGGTCGAAGTCGTGTTTTTGTTCCTTTCATAATGATAGTATTAAGATCTGTTATTCCATTCTTTTTTAGTTGATTAAATTCCCCAATCAATACGATGCCATTTAATACGGCTACGCCAAATAGTGCAATAAATCCAACGCCTGCTGAAATACTAAACGGCATATCACGTAACCACAGTGCAAAGATGCCACCTATTGCAGATAGGGGTATTGCTGTAAATATTAAGACACTTTGTTTGATTGAATTAAACGTAAAATAAAGTAACATAAATATTAGAACCAGTGCAATTGGAACGGCAATGGTTAATCGTTCTTTTGCTTCAATTAAATTTTTAAATTGTCCTCCATAACTTAAGTGATAACCTGTAGGCAATATAAGTGATGCGTCCACTTTTGTTTGAATTTCAGAAACGATACTTTCAACATCTCTTCCACGTACATTAAAAGCAACTGTAATTCTACGTTTGGTATCGTCGCGTTGAATTTGGTTTGGCCCATTTTTAAATGCAACCTCTGCTACTTGTTGTAATGGTATTTGTTGACCTGTAGCTGTTGTTATAAATAATTTACTTATATCATCAATGGTTTGTCGATTGGTTTCTTTTAGACGTACAACTAAGTCGAATCGTTTTTCACCTTCGTAAATTAAGCCAGCAGTTTGTCCTGCAAAGGCAGTATTAATCGTGGTATTTATTTCTTGAATATTCAATCCAAATTGAGCAATCTTATTCCGATCATACGTAACGACTACTTGTGGCAAACCTGTAACCTCTTCCACGTACAAATCCTTTGCACCGTTTATAGGTTGTATAATTGCGCCTAATTTTTTTGCAAGGATGGTAAGCTCATCTAAATCTTCACCATAAATTTTTATGGCAACATCTTGTTTCGCGCCTGTCATTAATTCGTTGAAACGCATTTGTATGGGTTGTTGAAAGCCAAATGTGACCCCCGGAATTACTTGAAGCGCTTCCTGCATTTTATTTGCTAATTCATCGCGTGTTGAAGCAACTTTCCATTCATCTTTATCAGATAGAATAATCATTAAGTCGCAGGCTTCAATAGGCATAGGGTCTGTTGGTATTTCTCCAGATCCAATTTTGGCGACTACTTGTTTTACTTCATCGGGGAATTGTTTGGTTAATATTTCTCCCGCTTTTAGAGAAGCATCAACCGTTTGCATCATTGAACTCCCTGTTAATACACGTGTTTCAACAGCAAAATCGCCTTCGTCTAGGGTTGGAATAAATTCGCCTCCCATGTTTAAGAAAATAAATATACTTCCTATAAACAGCACTACAGAACCTAGCAACACCATCGTTTTTTGTTTGATGGCATAGTTAATAGCAGGCGAATATATCTTGTAAAGAAAATCCATCATACGATCCGAGATGTTTCTTTTGTGCGTTGGATTCTTACTTAAGAATAAGGCAGAAACCATGGGCACATACGTGAGTGATAAAATAAATGCACCCAATATGGCAAAGATTACTGTTTGGGCCATAGGTTTAAACATTTTGCCTTCAATGCCAACTAATGCTAGTATTGGTAGGTAAACAATTAAAATAATAATTTCTCCAAAGGCAGCAGAATTTCTAATTTTAGTTGCCGATTCATACACTTCAATATCCAATTCGTGTTGAGATAGCTTGTGGGTATACTTTTTGCCCACAATGTGATGTAGCGTAGCTTCTACAATAATTACGGCACCGTCAACAATTAATCCAAAATCGATTGCGCCTAAAGACATTAAATTTCCAGATACACCAAATAGATTCATCATAGCCAATGCAAATAGCATCGCTAAAGGAATAACGGAAGCAACAACCAAGCCTGCACGTACATTTCCGAGAAACAATACCAATACAAATATTACGATTAAAGCGCCTTCAATTAAATTTGTAGAAACAGTATGTATAGCTCTATCTACAAGGTGTGTTCGATCTAAGAATGCTTCCAACTCTAAACCTTCTGGTAGGGTCTTTTTAATTTGTTCGATTCGTTCTTTTACATTTTCAATAACCTCATTTGAATTTTCTCCTTTAAGCATCATAACAACGGCACCAACAACTTCACCTTCGTTGTTGCGTGTCATAGCACCATAGCGCACCGAATGGCCATACTGTACGGTGGCTACATTTTTAATGTAAATGGGGATGCCGTTACTTGTATTTTTTACAACTATTTTTTCAATATCTGCAATGCTTGTAGCTAAACCTTCTGTTCGGATAAACCAAGCGTTGGGTTGTTTATCGATGTATGCGCCGCCTGTGTTTTGATTGTTATTTTCAATTGCCGTAAATACTTCTGCCAAGGAAATATTCATGCTACGTAACATATCGGGGTCGATTGCAATTTCATATTGCTTTACATAACCACCCATGCTGCTTACATCGGCTACACCTTTCGTTCCTAGTAATTGTCTGCGTACAACCCAATCTTGAATGGTGCGCAACTCCATTGGGGTGTATTTGTTTTCATACCCTTTTTTTGGATGCAGTACATATTGATAAATTTCACCAAGTCCAGAACTCACCGGCCCTAGTTCAGGAATACCTAAGCCATTCGGAATTTGGTTTAGGGCTGATTTTAGTCGTTCGCTAACTTGTTGACGTGCCCAATAGATATCCGTTTCATCTGTAAAAACGATTGTTACGACAGATAAGCCAAAACGTGATATCGAGCGCACTTCAATTAAGCCAGGAATAGTGGCCATGGTTATTTCAACCGGAAATGTGATGAGGCGTTCTACCTCTTGCGCAGCTAACGACGGACTTACCGTGATTACTTGTACCTGATTGTTTGTAATGTCGGGTACCGCATCAATAGGTAGTTGTGTTGCAGACCAGCCACCCCATAAAATTAAAGCTACGGTGCACAGTCCAATAATTAATTTATTTTTTATGGAGAAATAAATAATTTTATCCAGCATATTTCTATCTGTTATAATATAAGTAAGTATTGCATCGAACGATGCAGAGGGAGCCTGTCTATGCTATATTATAAACAATATATACACATCAAACTATATCATAACCATAAGTTATTATAGTAAGAATATACAAATACGACAGGTAAGGAATGGGTTTAGATTTTTGGGGGTTGCCAAAAACTATAAAAATAGGAAGAATTGAATTGAGAGTTGTAGGAAGAAATTAATTCTGGGCTGTTGCTTTTTGCAATGCGCTGAATGTAAATCTTTGGACTTGCAAAAACAAAGCCTGCCACACCACAACAAGCGCACACACAAAAAGGGGAACAGGTATCCGTTTCGTCATCGTTGTGCTGATGGGCAGTTCCATGTTCGGATGGCGATTCTTTGCACGCAACCGCATCGGTGCATGGCATGATGGTTAATGCCATGATATAGATACTGAATATGGATACAAGTAGTCTCACTATACAAAGATATACTTTATTCTTTCTGAGGCAAATATAAAGCAGTAATAAGTTGAATGGGAGCTTTCTAGCGACTTCATGAAGGTAAAATTAATTTGATTGACCCCAATACGTACAATTCGAGTAAATCAATACACATTAATTGTACAGATTGGTTGTCCTTGGGGCAAAAAGTGCTTCTATAAACCGGATTGTTCCGTTTTCAAGAGAGGATATTAAATCGGGAGAAAGGATTTTTTTTGGTTACATATTAGCTACTTACATGATTAATGCTTAAATCATATTTTAAACAAAATAAACGAACCATGAAAAAAATTTTACTTTTAATTTCTTTAGCCGTTGTAAGCATGCAACATATAACTGCTGCAACATTTACAATTTTGGTTGGGCAAGGCGGTGGCTTCACCTTTTCGCCTTCAACTTTAAATGTCACTGTCGGTGATGTTGTCCGTTTTGAATGGGTTGCTGGAAGCCATACCACAACATCCGTAAGTGTGCCAGTAGATGCAGCAACTTGGAATTCTACAATGTCTGCGAATGTCACTTTCTTTGAATATACAGTTATAAAAATAGGTGTGTATAGTTATAAATGTATTCCACATGGTAGTAATGGTGGCGGTATGACCGGTTCTTTTACGGCGGTAGCTGCTACAACTACAGCGACTGTTCATGCAAATTTATTTTCACCAAGTAATGTGACCTTGAGTCCCAATCCTGCAAATTCTCAAGCAAATTTGACAATTACAATCGATCAAGATTTCAAAGGAGATATTAAAATATTTTCAGCACAAGGTATCCTTGTTTCTGATATTCCTGTAAAATTGAATGTTGGTGTGAATGTTATTTCGTTACATACAGATAGCTACAGCAACGGTTTATATTATGTGAATATTTCGGATAAGAAAAATGCATTGTACGTTACAAAACTTGTTGTTGCGAAGTAAGGCTGTTTTTTTATAAGATGTATTGATAGTATAATATCACAAGAGTTAAAAAATAAGAGAGGCGTCAATGAATTGACGCCTCTCTTATTTTTTAATATTCTTCATCATAATCATAATCACCATAGTCCTCATAGTCATAATCATCATAACTATAGCTATTTCTTGAACGACTTCTATTTCTTCCTAATAATTGGAAATAGCTGATTACATCATCAATATACGATTGTATTTCCTTGTCTGTGTTAGCCGTTAATTTATACGACTTTCTAGTTTTTATAGGATTGAATTCAAAGGTACTTGTATCGCTAGGTTGCAAGCCAATGTAATCGATATACCAAGTTCTATTGTCTTTGTTGTAACGTTTGTAGAGGTATATGTAACCGTTTTTATCTCCTTTTGTTTGAGTCATTCTTTTTTCAATGAAAGCAATAGAGTCTTTTTCAAGTACATTAAATGATTGTGCATATAAAATACATTTGGTCATATCCGCTTGATTGATGTATTGCTTGTCAAATAAATCAAGTCGATTGATGGCTTGTAAAGACTCATATAGCTCAGCTCTAAGACCTTCATTTTTTGCGAAGTTTCGAATGGTGCTATCTGCAATCGGGATTTTATGGTTTAGCATTTGTATTGTATATCTCATATTCAGCGTTGGATCTGTGATACGATTTACACGGCTAAAGAATAATTCTGATTTCTTTTCTTTTTTAATTTTAGATAATAAAATGATATAAGTTTCAATATCGTCATATGTAGGATATTCCGATTTGTATTTATTCGAATAACTTGAGCTGGAGTATGAGTCGTATGTTTTCTTTTTATAACTTAATACTCTTTTGATTTCTTCATTTGCGTCATTCATTATGTCTGTTTTATTCGACTGTATGACACCTTTTTTGATTAATCCTTTATCAACCATCACAGAAAGTAATTTGTATACATTATCTCTGTAGTTGGAATATCGTGTTAAGTGTAAAATGTCTGGGAATAGGTTCGTACACAACTCAAGTGAATCGTAAAAGCTTCTAAATATTGATTTTACTTCATACGAAGAAAGGTAAGGTACATCTGTTGTTAAGAGTTCTTGGATGCATTGATAACTTTCCGCAGATCTATTTGAAGCCAATGCATTTAATAATTCTGCCTGAACTTGAATTGAATCTGAATTGTTTTCAAATGATTTTTTTAAATATGCAATCGCTGCCGGACTTTCGATATAACCGATTGCTTTGATGCAATTGCTTTTTAGATTGTCTTTCTTTAAAAACTTTGCATTAGGTATGCCTTCATTAATCAAGGTATCTAGATGTGGAATGTCCTCTTTTGTGAACGTTATGTATTGTAAGGCATTGTATGCGTTGTTTACAAGTAAACTATCATCCGATTGAATGTCGTGAAAGAAAATTTCTTTTTTCTCTTTAAATAATGATGTGAAT
>JAYTLG010000117.1:0-6196 GCA_043729555.1 Cytophaga sp. | reverse complement strand
TATTATTAAAGGCTTACAGCCTTATTCCATCTTGATAATTAGAGTAGAGGTCTACTTAATTTATTTTGTTTTCTTTGTACTTAATACTCTATACTTTGTACTTCTCTCGTCTAGAACCTAGAAGCTACTTTCAATAAACGCTTCAATCTCCCCTACGGCACGCGGGTGAAACCATTTTATTTCTTGATCTTTTGTAAACCACGTCAATTGACGTTTGGCATATCTTCTGCTGTTGCGTTTCAACAAACGAACCATTTCTCCTCTATCATACAAACCATCCAAACAACCATAAATTTCGGTATAACCAACGGTTTGAAGGGCATTCATACTTTTATACGCACTGTATTTTTTTGCTTCGTCTTCCAAACCTGCAGCAAGCATCAAATCCATGCGTCGATCAATGCGTTCGTACAATTCTTCCCGGTCCATCGTCAAGCCAATCTTTATGGCTTTAAACGGTCGTGTTTTTTTATCGCCGGTTTTAAAAGCTGAAAGCGGCCTACCTGTTTGACGAAATACTTCTATCGATCGGAATACACGCAATGGATTTTGAAGATCAATCAAATGATACGTTGTAGGATCAATCTCTTTTAGTTCCTCTTGCATGGCTGCCAATCCACGCTTTTCAAACTCTTCATTCAATGCTGAACGCAATTCCAAATCGGTTTCAGGCAATTCGTCCATCCCATCCATCAAAGCTTTTACATACAAACCAGTACCTCCACACAACACAACAATATGGTGTATTTTAAAAAGGTGCTCCAATAATTCCAAACCTTGGCGTTCAAACATTCCTGCATTAAAGGGTTCTGTAATCGATAAGGTATCTACAAAATAATGCGGAACACCATCTTGCTCCTCAACAGATACCTTTGCGGTACCAATATTCAATTCCTTATATAGTTGTCGCGAATCTGCCGACAAAACACAGGTTTTGTACTTTTTCGCAAGTGCAATCGAAAGTGCGGTTTTGCCTACAGCAGTGGGACCAACAATGGTTATTAAATATTTATTCGGGCCTAACATGGAATAATTGGAAATGCTTTCCGTTATATTTAGTGAAGATAAGGTATTTCACTATTTTTATAGAATAATTTCAGTTAAAGATTGTTCGAAATCATTCTACTGGTAAATATGCAAATTTAATTGAAATGCCCCCTTCGTTGAAGCATGAATAAAAAAACACTCGTTAGTACGTTCCTTGTTCGTTTTATACTGGCGATAAATACATTTGGTGTATTTATTTTATCGTCGCGTTATTTGGGAGCAGATGGCAGAGGTACCATCAGTTTGTTTGTTGCCAATGTTACGGTTGTGCAACTGTTCAGTGAAATTATTTTTGGTTCGGGTTATATCTATTTCATTCACCAATACAATAAAAAAGACATCATCACGTACGGATTTATTTTATCAACCCTTGCAGGATTACTTATCCCGGGCATCTTATACATCACCCATCTACATCCCGAAAAACTTGTATTCGATTTAATAATCAACAGCATCTTGTTTGCATGGGTTAATTGGATAGGCTTGCACTTACGAGCGCACAAGCATTTCAAGTTTTACAATACCTTTTATCTATTTCTTTCTGTTTTTCAAATCAGTGTGATATGGTTTATGATGCATGACCTTGCAAGTGTCGAAAATTACATACTTGGTTTGCAAATACACTTATCTATTAGTTTTATCATTGGATTGTTTTTTCTATTTGCATTACCCAAAAATAAAATCGAATCAACAAAAAATCCCATACATTGGTTTGCCTTAATTAAAAAAAGTATTGTTTCTCAATACAGCAATTGGTTGTTCTTTTTAAATACGCGCATCAGTTTTTACATCATCTATTCATATCTAAACAATACAGAGCAATTGGGCATCTACTCTGCCGCATCAGTACTTACAGAGGCTATATGGATTATACCAATTGCATTAGCCACTCCACTATATCCAATTATCTCTGCAGAAACGGATAAAAATAAAATCATACATATGACAAATGAATATGCATATAGCTCGTTTTGGCTCAGCTTATTTGCTTGCGTAATATTGTTGTTGACGCCAGAAATGGTATTTGAATATATCCTGGGGAAAGACTTTAAAGGTCTACATACCTTTATTACCATACTTGCATCTGGTTCATTAATTCTTTCTTACGCTAAAATTTATTGGAATTATTTTCAAGGAATGGGTTTGTTTAACATAAATTCAAAAGCTACAATAATTTCTTTGGCAATTCCACTTACATTGTTCATTCCCTTTATTTCCATAACAGGTGTATATGGTGTAGCACTGATGAGTTGCACAAGTTATATTCTTTATAGTATTATGTTAATGTACTATTATCACAAAGCAACCAACACTCCGTGGAAAGCATTGTTATTACCACCATTCAGGTTATTACCTAAACCTATTTTTTAATCCTAAAAACGGCTTTTCAATTATATAATAACTTAATATACTTACGGCAACGGTAGCACTGAATGTTATCAACACAAACGACAATGCAACAATCGGACTGGTTACATCTAAATCTACTTTTTCGAAAATTTTAATAAAAAGATTAATGATTATTGTATGTGTTAAATACAAACTATACGTAAAGGTTCCGAGCACACTCAAAATATTTTTTCGACTTATTTTAAATTTTTCGTTTTGAAAAACAATTAAAATAATAACAGAACAAAAAGTTAAACCTAATATACTAGGTTCAATTAATTCTTTATGACTGAAATGTATATTCGAAAGAATAATCACAGTAAATACAGTTGAAAAAAACACTCCGTTTTTTTCAACATCTGATATTTTAGCTAAGTACTCTGTTACCTCCTGTTTATATAAAGAGAACATTACTGCAGGTATTGCGCCGTAAGCAAAATAGTCCAAATTTGTAAAAATGTCAAGAAATGCCCAGCCGTTTAAATAAAAGACGTATCGAGAAATATTTGCAATTACAATAGCAACAAAAATCAACAGATACGTTTTTCTAAAAGGTATGAAAAATAATATGCAACTCCATATTATGTAAAAATGCTCTTCAACACATAATGACCACATAACTCCCAAAGGAGAAACATTCGGAAAACTATCGGTTATAATCATTTTATAATTTTCTAAAAACAATAATGACATAGTCCAATTAGGTTCATTTCCATCAGCAGCACTATCAATTGAAACCAAAGTCAGAATTTGTGGCGTTAAAAATGCAAATAACAGCATCAAATAATAAAGAGGCCAAATACGTAATGCTCTCCTTGATAAAAAGTTGAAAATATTAAACGTACCTGCATGTTTTTTTCTTCTAAAATCAAATATGTTATAAGGAAACCACTTAATGAAAAAAAGAAACAAACTGCTATACCTCCTCCACTTTTTATAAAATTAAAAATGGAAAAATTCACAATTGGAATATGAAATAGAAATACTTTTTAAAAAGCCAAACATCGCAGTGCATCAAAAGTTTCAAACTTATTTATTTTTTTCGCTCATATCTCAATGCGATCAATTATAAAAAAGGTCAAATTGACTTTCAAACTTTTCTTTCGGACAACAAAATATATTATTCCCATGACTTTTTTGAATTGTTGGAATAGTTGTATATCCTTTCGATTCATCAATATTTAAAAATACATATTCTAAATTTTCAAAAAACGGCCGTGCCGACTGAGCACTTTCTTCATCCAAAATTTCCAACAACATAATTGGTCGGGTTGTTCTCAATAATTCGCCCATGCCTAATAAAACTATAGACTCATGTCGTTCTACATCCAATTTGAAAAGTACTTGTTTTGCACTTCTTAACGCATCGGAAAAATAATCTACACGTAAAGCAGAAACCCGATACGTATTTTCAGATTCCTTCTCTACAACATGTGCTGTATATTCATTATCGCCTTTCTCATCACAAATAAATATATCACCAACAACATTACTCATCGCAATGTTGTGAGTATTAATAGAGAATTGATTGATTTTATTATTATGCACTAATTTGGTAAATATGCGCTTTACAGGTTCAAAAGCATGGATACAAGCAGCTGGATTTAGTGTTGCAGCAATCAGTGAGTATGTTCCTGTGTTGGCTCCTATATCAAAAATTAAATCACTCTTCAACGCATACTTTTTCCATAATTGTATTGAATATGGTTCGCAGGCTTCTGCACCTTTCCAAAAATGATCCGACTCCATCGCAAAGCCGCTTCCATAGTGCTGCATTAAAAAAGAATGCTCCGAATCAATAACGACTTTAAATTTTCCTTTAAAATAAAGATGACGAAAAATACGTTCGGATGGAATATAAAAAAAACGAACAGCAGCAAACAACTCACGTTTCAATGGAATTAACGCATATACGTTTAATAATATTTTTTTTATCCAACTAGCCATATTGACAAATTATTATAATGAATCACCCAATCCAAATTTGCCGTGGCTGTATCTCCACCGCGGTGAACTTAGGCTGATAAGACAAAAGTAAAACCTACCCAATTCTATTTTCAACTTTAATGCGCTGATAAATCCCAAGTAATACTTTTTCTTGTTCAGCCCAATTAATTTCTGTTGCAGCACGTTTCAAATTTTCTTTCCACGTTGCGTAGGCCTGCGGATTATCATAGATCCATTGTATACGTTCTGCTATGTGTTTAGGCTCGTACGAATCTACGAAGGTGCCTATACCATACAAATTCATAATACGCTCCACCTCTTGCAAACGAGAGGCCAACACAGGCACACCTGCATGCACATAATCAAATACTTTGTTCGGGAAACTATAAATGTAATTTTCACTTATCGGCTTATCGACCGTTAACCCCAAATGCGCTTGCATGGTATATTGTTTCAAAATATGATGTGGTACTTTAGGAATAAAACGTACTCGATTTTCTAAACGATGCTCTTTAACTAAGTCTTTCAATACACCAATCACATCGCCCCCCCCAACAAACAATAATATAAAGCGTTCGTCGAGGTATTGCATGGCAAGCGTTAATTCTTCAGTGCCACGCTCTACATTTATTCCCGTGCCTTGATAAATCAGAATAAACTTATTTTCTACGCCGTCTAATTTATACCTTGCATCCAGCTCTGTTTTTTGTAGGATAGGCACATTCATAACCACTTCTACGAGTTGCTTAAACTCTTCAACAAACAAACTACGCTTTGCAAAATTATCGGTGTAGATATAAGTCAGCTTTGGAAAAATCCAATTTTCTATCGATTTCCAAATCTTCTGTATTTTCGGTCGTTTAATCAATTCGGGTACGCCTGTAAAATATTCGTGGTTGTCGTAGGCCAAGGGAACACGTTTAAACTTAGACACCAAATAATTTGGTAACAAGGTATCTAAATCGTTTGCCAACAATATATCTGCTTTATGAAACAGCAAATAAAAAAACAGATACAAGTTGTACTGTACATAAAACAAGGCACCCTTTTCAAACCAAAGATTAAAACGATGTGTTTTATACGGACGAGCATCCATGGGCATGCTGTCTTTCTTTTTTCTTCCCACCAACATAATGCGATAGCCATTTGCGTGCAAACTATTGCATACCTTATACACGCGTTGATCGGTTACTAAATCTGTTGTTACAGAAACTATTATATGAATGTTTTTACTCATTAGGCATGTTTAAAGATTCGAAACCAAAATGGCAAGGTGTTTTTATATTGAAGTATAAATATTTCGTCTTCGGCTCCAAAGTTTTTATTAAAATCTGCAATCACCGGAAGGTTCGAACCTCCAAAGTGTACACGCATGGTTGTATCTTGTTCGTATTTATGTTGAATCAATTTGTACAACAAATAATGTAACAGACTGTGATGTCTTGCTAGCTCGTTGCTAAAACACGCAACAAGATATATTTTACCGGTGATATAAATGTAAAATTGTCCGCAGGTAAAATTACCAGCAGCATCTTTTATTCCTTCTATACATCCATATCCATTAGCAATTGCAGTTGTTGCTAAGGCCTCCAACTTATGATAATCCGATTTTTTATAGGGATTTCCTTTCTCTATCAATTCTTTCTTCAAAGCCGGCACAAACACATCTATAGGAACAGCTGTTAACGTTGTCATGCCTGAAGCCTCTGCTTTACGAATGTTTCGTCCCCATACTTTTGTAGGAAAACGAACTCCTTCTTTTAATTCTACTAGTTGATGGCGACGGGAAATTTCTGTTAGTTTTTGGTCGCCG
>JAYTLG010000116.1:0-2070 GCA_043729555.1 Cytophaga sp. | reverse complement strand
TATACACCTTCTGGCGCAATTAGCAAACGTGTTTTAGAAGCGGGTATCGCATCTTGGATTTTTTTCCAATATACATTGTATGAAACATCATCATCAATTTTAAATTTCATACAGTTGCGGTAGTACTTGACATACTTCGACTCCATATCACGACCATTTTCCATCACAACCATTTCTGGTGAAGACTTCGTTTCTTTGTGCAATATTAAAGCTGCATATACAATGGTATCGGTAAACTTTGTTGTAAAATTTCTGAAACGAATCAATTCAATCGCCGCTTCATTATTAGCTAAATTTGATTTCAATTGCTTCCAATCGTAAACCAACTTTGTCTCATAACTTTGTGAGAATAATTCAGAAGACTCAGAGAGGTATTTTTCTAACGATTCAATTTCTTTTTGCAAAGCAATTTTATCAATGCCATTTTCTTGAACCTGCGTATTACTCATTGACAACACCACAGCAAAGTATTCTTTTTTACCCAACCAAGTTTGATAGGCATCTATCATCTGCTTATCACCGCTATTCATAATACGCTGACGCACTTTCAACGACGCGTTCAACATCAATGCCTTTGTAGCCATTGTAATATCGTACACGCTACCAATTAATTCAGGATGTTCCTTCCGCAACTGATACGACATAGAATAATAAAATTCAAAATCGTTTTTAATAACTCCCCAAGCCTTCATTTTCTCACGTTCGCTCAAGGCTGGAAATTGTTGCTGAATAAACAACAAATATCCTTTTATGGCTTCATCGTACGATTTGATTGCATTGGTATTATCTTTTAAGATAAAATACATTTGTCCACTTTTACACAATGCTTTTGTGTACGCAGGGTGATTTGTGCTAAAATTCGAGGCGAAAATTTCTTTCGATTTAAGAAAAGAAGTATTTGCATCTGCAAATTTCCCCCTTCTATAATAAATCAACCCCTTTAAATAGTGGTAATCCGCTGCGTGTCGATCTGTATTGCCAAATTTAGCAATCCATATTTTATTCGCTGCTTCTAAGTTTTTATCCGCCAAATCTTCTTTCCCTGTTTCTAAATAAAACAAGGTGATGTTTTTCAAGACATCTGCATAGATAGGTGTATTTTCATTCAACTCTGTTTTAATCGTATTTAATGATGCAAGAAACAATTGTTCAATTTCAGCCTTATTGCCATTGTTGTAATATTTAATAAGTGCCAAATCGTTTTTCGCCAATGCCAATTGAATATGGTCTGCACCGTACAGCTTTTTATAGATTTCCATAACAACCAAAATGTTCGATTGTGCATTTTTGTAATCACCTATCGCTGCTTGTATATCTGCTTTCAATTTAAGCGACTCCGCATAACGCAAAGAGTTTGCACCAAAAATTTTTGTACATATGCTCATCGAACGATCTACATACTTTGTAGCACGTGCATAGTCACCTTTTATAAAATACAAAAAGCCAATTTGATTTAATGGATTAATCAAACTTCTGTTATCAATACCAAAACGCTCTTCGCGTAATTGTATAGATTTCAGCAAGGCGTCTTCTGTTTCTTGATATTTACCTATATGAATATATAAAATTGCCAACTCTTCTATCGAAGATGAAAGTTTAGAAGAAGATAATGTTTTTTTCGAAAGTCTAAATGCTTTCTTCAAATTCCTTTCAGCATCGTCGTACAAACCTTCAATGATAAATAGTCGCGCTTGAGTTTCTAAAACCTTTGCATATTCTAAATTATCGTTTGCGGTCGCATACTGCTTATACAATGCCAATGCTTCAGCAAGCTTTAATTCGGCATCACCGTAATTACCTCGTGAAATATCAATATTTGCTTGAGTCTGCAAAGCGGTTCCGTATTGAATACTCAAGGTTCCGAAACGCTTAATTACAATTGCCGCTGCTTCTGCTGCCGCTCCACTTGCCTCGTCAAAACGATCTGTCAATTCGAATAAACGAACTTCTTGATACAAATACGTAATATATTTTATGTGTTGATGATCAATCTCTTTACTTACAACTTGATTTAAACTGTATCGATATGCATCCTCCGCTTCTTTAAATTTATCCGTGTAGGTTACATAA
>JAYTLG010000115.1:0-6752 GCA_043729555.1 Cytophaga sp. | reverse complement strand
CACGTATGGATTTCTTTCTGTGTTGTTCTTGTTCAATTTTACTTTTTTCTTCTTTGCGTTGAGCTGCAGTTTTTTTCTTATTATTGTTTCTCTCGGTTGATTTGTCTTCACCTTCTTCTGTTTCTTGATAATTGAAATAGTCATTTTGTGCACCCATACTTGAAATGTATTCATCAAAAGTTGTTTGGGCGTAGGTGATAAACAAATCTGCTAGTTCTTCATCGCTGCCATGTTCATAGATCCATTGCGCTATTTGGTCTGTCATGTAGGTGTCTATGATGCTCAATTCTCTTTTCGAAAACTTTATTTCATGTACATAAATATCCAATGCGATCAGCTTTTCTTTTTGCAATAATCTTATTTTTTCTGCAATTGGATTTACTACATTTTGATATGTTTTTATTGCTTCAGGGATGGCGATATTTAGTTGCGTTATTTCTTCTTGCAACAATTTCACTTCCTTGATTTTTAAATCAATTTGTCCTTGCTCGGGATTCGAAGCTGCTGAAGGTATGTGTTGTATAGAACTCACGTTGGGGAATTAAGAATTATGTACCAGTTCTTGAATAGATGTAATAACCATTTGGATACCTATAGACGCTATTAGTAAACCCATAATCTTGGTGATTACATTTAATGCTTCTTTGCCAATTTTTTCAACGAGAGTCGTCGATGAAATGAAGATAAAATACGAAAGTGTCAATATGATTGCAGCACTAAGTATGATGATAACACTGTTTTCGATTTTGTTTTCTTGCCCCACCAAACTCACTGCTGTAGACAATGTTCCTGGGCCAACAATGATTGGAGTTGCTAATGGAGATATGGCAATACTCATGTCAGGTGTTTCAGGTAGACTGGAAGGATTGTGTTCTTTTGGTTTGGAATTAATCATATCAAAACCAACTTTAACCACTAATAACCCACCTGTTATTCTGAATGCTTGAATGCTTATATTTAAAACGTTGAATAAGGCATATCCAAAAATAACAAATACCGCAAGCAAAATGAATGCGACTGTTACCGCTTTTAGCGCAATTGCTTTTTGATGACTTCTATCTAAGTTGTCTGTTAAGCTGATAAAGATAGGGGCGTTCCCGATCGGGTTTATGATTGCGAATAAACCTGTGAATGCCATTAATGCAAATGTCCAGTCGATTGACATGATTAAAATTATGAATTATGAATTATGAGTTATGAATTATGAGTTATGAATTATGAATTATGAATAATGAATAATGAATTATGAATAAAATAAACATTAAGGCTTTAATATTCTTTTACTGTAGGTTTGGTGGCTATTAAATGTAACGGTTGCAATTTTAAAAGAATAATTTATAATTTATAATTCATCATTCATAATTAAGTAATTTACTTAAAAGCATTGATGCCCGTTATGTCATGCCCTGTGATTAACAAGTGAATGTCGTGTGTGCCTTCGTAAGTAACAACAGATTCCAGATTCATCATGTGGCGCATGATTGGAAATTCGCCTGTAATGCCCATGCCACCTAATATTTGACGCGCCTCTCTAGCCACCTTGAGTGCCATGTCCACATTGTTGCGCTTTGCCATAGATACTTGTCCCGTCGTTGCTTTTCCTTCGTTCTTTAGTAGACCCAATCGCCAAACCAGTAATTGTGCTTTCGTGATTTCGGTCAGCATTTCAGCCAATTTTTTTTGTGTTAATTGAAAACTTGCAATCGGTTTTCCAAATTGAATGCGTTCCATGGCATAGTTTTTTGCGATATCATAACATTCCATCGCTGCACCCAATGCCCCCCAAGCAATACCATAACGCGCAGAGTCTAAACATTTCAAGGGGCCACTCAATCCATCTGCATTTGGCAAAACATTTGATTTAGGAATCTTAACATTATCGAATACCAATTCGCCTGTGATGCTTGCTCGCAACGACCATTTATTATGGATTTCAGGAGTTGTAAATCCTTCCATGCCTCGTTCAACAATCACACCTTTGATTCTACCTGCTTCGTCTTTGGCCCAAACAACAGCGATATCAGCTTTTGGTGAATTTGTAATCCACATCTTAGCGCCATTTAATAGATAATGGTCGCCCATATCTTTAAGCGATGTTGTCATGCCTGCTGGGTTGGATCCGTGGTCGGGTTCTGTCAACCCAAAGCAGCCTAATAACTCACCTGAGGCTAGTTTGGGTAGATATTTGTGTTTTTGTTCTTCGCTTCCGTATTTGAAAATAGGGAACATTACCAAAGAGCCTTGAACAGATGCCATGGAACGCATGCCCGAATCTACACGTTCTACTTCTTGCATCATGATGCCATAAGAGATGTAATCCAATCCACCGCCACCATATTCTACAGGTGTTGTGGGGCCATATATTCCCAATGCACCCATTGGTTTTACCAAGTGCTCTGGAAAAACACAACGTTGAGCACAGTCTTCAATGATGGGTTTGACTTCTTTATTCATATATGCTTGAACAGACTGACGTATCAGTTTGTGTTCTTCGCTTAAAAGATCGTCTATATTGTAATAATCTGGTTGCGTATAGTTGCTTGTTTTCATAGCCTTACAGTCTTCGTTCAATATATTAAATTATTGTCATTTTGATGACTTTATGCATTTGATTTCACCAATTAAATCTTGATATTTACATTCATTCAACGGTGTAATCCAATTTAGTGTTTTAGATTAAATGGAATTTGTAGTTGATTGGGTTCAATACGTTTTTAGATGGTACGTATTTTAACGAAAAAAGAACAGAAACGATGCACGGTAAAGCTCCGGAAAATAATATACATGAGTTGATTGAAAAGTTGACTGCACATTATGAAGAAGATGGTCAGAGTGTTAACACGCATTTAGAAGGCTTGTTAAATTCTAATTATCTAAAATATTGGGATTACATACGTTTGGAAAGTTTGTTGACCTTACAAAATCCAAGAACGCCGTATCCCGATGAAATGGTTTTTATTGTTTACCATCAAATAACTGAATTGTATTTCAAATTGGTGATGCATGAATTGCATCAAGTGAAAACAGCTGATAGTATTAGCGGTGCTGTTTTTTTGAAACGCATCGAACGATGTAATTGGTATTTTGGACAATTAATAAACTCCTTTGATATTATCTCAGTTGGTTTGGATCAAGATCAATTCTTAAAGTTTAGAGTGGCATTAACACCTGCATCTGGTTTTCAATCGGTTCAATACCGAATGGTTGAAATTGCTTGTACGGATTTGATTAATCTAGTACACACCGATTTTAGAGATAAATACGATGACTATTCAACGATTGAAGAATTGTTTGAAGAGCTATATTGGAAGAAAGGTGCAACCGATACAGAAACTGGTAAAAAGACCTTGACATTACGTCAGTTTGAAGAAGAATATACTGGCAAATTAATTCAATTGTCGTACGAATGTAAGTCGCGTAATGTCTGGTCTATCTACAAACGCCTTACCCTAGAAGAGCAGGCTGATACTACCTTGCAGGATGCACTGAAACAATTAGACCAACATGTTAATATTGATTGGCCTTTGATGCATTATAAATATGCCTTGGGTTATTTAATAAAAAATAAAAAATTATACGAGGCTACTGGCGGAACAAATTGGAAAGAATATTTGCCTCCACGCTTCCAAAAAATAATATTCTTTCCAGAACTTTACACCAAAGATGAATTGCAAAATTGGGGTAAAAACTGGGTTGAAAAAGAAGTTATCTCAAAAATTAAAGCTGGAAAGCAATAATTCGTGAAGTATCTTTTTTTTCTATATAACACATACAAGTCCATCATTTTCATGATGATTTGTATGTGTTTTTCTTTTTTTGCGAAAGCCCAACAACACGATACCGTAAAGCTTTTTTATGATTACAATAAAAAGCAATTAAAAGAAGAATTTTTAGTTTTTAAAAAAAATCCAGCGATACGAGATAGTTCCTATACATCGTATTATCAAAATGGACAAAAAAAATCCATTGGGAATTATCAGAAAAATAAAATGAATGGCGCTTGGTTTTTTTTCTATGAAAATGGAAAAATTAAAATGGAAGGAGCTATGCGTGAGGGCGAGAAAGATGGCGTATGGGCATACTTTTTTGAGAACGGCCATGTTAGTATGACTGGCGAGGTCACAGTTGGCAATAAAACAGGTTTGTGGAAGTATTATTATGAAAATGGAAATAGAAGAAGTGAAGGCGATTTTTTGAATGACAAACGTACTGGTGCTTGGAATTATTTCTACGAAGATGGTGACTTAAAGGCAATGGCTACCTATGTAGATGATAAAGGTGATTACATTGAATTGTATCCATCTGGAAAAATAAAAGCATCCGGACGCATTGAAGATGGTAAGAGTGTCGGTATTTGGACCTATTACCATGAAGATGGATCTATACTTGCAACAGGTGCTGAGCTTGGTGGCGTAAAGATGGGACCTTGGATTTATTACTACCCAAATGGACAGGTTGCGAGTGAAGGGTTGTATGAAAATGGCAAGAGTGTTGGTGTTTGGAAATATTATTATGAAAATGGAATTACAAGTGCAGAAGGCACTATGGTTGCAGGTGATAAGGATGGTGCGTGGAAAATTTATTATAAATCTGGACAATTTAAAGGTGAAACAAATTATGTAAACGGCGAAGGTGTTTACAAAGAATATTATGAAAGCGGCGCTTTACGTACAGAAGGTAAAATAATAAATGATAAGCATGAAGGTGAGTGGAAGTATTATTTAGAAAATGGTGTACTTGAAGGTACGTGTATGTATTTAAGAGGGCAGGGTTTGTATAAGGGGTACTACGGCGATGGCAAACTAAAGATGGAAGGTAAACTAGAGAATGGAAATAAGGTTGGCTTATGGACTTTGTATAATGAAGACGGCACCATTGCAGGGTATTATAAAACATTTTACGAAAATCAATCACCTAATTTGCATGCAGATTCGGTTGTCGTTAAAGAGGCCGTAAAAGACACCTTAGCACCTTCTGAAAAACCTAAATATATTTCGCCCAAAAAGAAGTCACGTTATTTTACATCGCGTGTAAACGAAGCTCGTGCATTGATTGTGTCTTCAAACCCCTTTTATCTATTGGCTTCATCATTTCCTATCAGTGTTGAATATTATATGCAAGAGCGACTTGGTTTTGAAATCGGTGGACTGTTGTATTACAAGCCAACATTTAACAACCACTCTACATTACCTTCCAATACAGTTTATTATAAAGGTGCAGAACTGTATGTTCGACAAAAGTTTTATCAGAAAGACCAGGAGTACGGCATGCTTTATTTTGCCAACGAGTTGAGGTATGGTTATTATGTATATGACAATAATTACATCGACTTTACTTCTGCAACGGCGTCTGCGCCCGTGCATTTAGAGCAAGTGCAACATCGAATCGAATATTCGTTTCTTGTTGGCGACCGGATCATGATTGATCAACGAAAAAAGGGATGGACGTTTGATATATACGGTGGTATTGGTATCGGGTATCGCAATATTTCCTATAATTGGCCGGGTGAAAATCCAACGCACAGCGAAGCCTTTCCAGGTGTGTACAGCAAGTCTTTTGCTATACCATTGCGATTTGGTTTTGTAATTGGGTATAAGTTTCCGAAGAAGTAAGAGGCTTGGGGCGGAGGGATTAAGGCTGAAAGCTAGGGCAGCTATTATAGCTATCAATTCGCTAATTTTTTCGTTCAAAATCCGTATCTTGCACGCTGTTAGTAATATGTTTTAAGGATAAACACCTTACCCATGAGTAAACTAGTTGAAATTGCGCTTCGCCCTGAAGACGCTGTTCTGGATGAACAAATAAAACGAGCAATTAAAGCTCAGACTTCTTATCAATCACTCGATTTTCAATACCGAATAAAACGCCGCTCGATAGATGCGCGCGGTCGTCAGGTATTGGTGCGTATAGGCGTGGAGGTTTTTGATAAAGGCGAATTGGTTCCGCCCTTATTGGCTTTAAATAAAGAAATATATAAACAAGCAAACGGCAAGCATCAAGTTGTAATTGTTGGTGCCGGTCCTGCGGGATTGTTTGCTGCATTGCGTTTATTAGAATATGGCATCAAGCCAATCTTGATTGAACGTGGCAAAGATGTGCGTGCGCGTAGAAGAGATTTAGCGGCCATTAATAAAAACCATATCGTAAATCCAGAATCAAACTATTGTTTTGGTGAAGGAGGCGCAGGTACGTATTCAGATGGCAAGTTGTATACGCGTTCTAAAAAGCGTGGCGATATTCGCAAGGTGTTAGAGGTGTTGGTTGCACATGGTGCGACTGAAGATATTTTAGTAGATGCACATCCACATATAGGTACCAATAAACTACCCGTACTGGTTACCGATTTGCGCGAAACAATTAAAGCCTATGGTGGCGAGGTATTGTTTGATACACGCGTTGAAAAATTAATTATAAAAGATGGTGTTTGTAAAGGTGTTGTCTCCAACACAAACGAATCTATTGAGGGCATTGCAACGATATTGTGTACGGGACATTCGGCTCGGGATATTTTTTACATGTTGCACGAGCAAGGCGTGCTTATTGAAGCGAAGCCATTTGCTTTAGGGGTTCGTATTGAACATCCACAAGCAATGATTGATTCGAAACAATATCATTGCGATGTTCGTGGCGAATATCTGCCTGCTGCGGCTTATTCTTTGGTGACGCAAACACAATATCAAAAAGTAGAGCGAGGCGTGTATTCTTTTTGTATGTGCCCGGGCGGCTTTATTGTACCTGCAGCTACAGCACCC
>JAYTLG010000114.1:0-5263 GCA_043729555.1 Cytophaga sp. | reverse complement strand
TTTCTCGGCTGTCTCCGAATGCTATTCCTATAAGAATAGCATTCGGAGACTCTAAGCCATGGTTCGTGTCTCACGAACCATAAAAAAACCTACCAATTTTCTTTTTTAGCAGGAGCAGGAGCTTGTGGATCGATCGATACTTTCAAATCTGCAATTGTCATTTCCATTAACCTTGGTGTATCTTTTTTAATCTTAGCCCAACCGTTATCGGGTAATACATATTTTCCACATGCTGCTTTAGGAAGTTCAAGCACACCGCCGTTTCCTTTTCCTTTGGTGCCTTCGTGATGAAAATCTGTCATGACATATTGGTAACGACCATTCTTGCACGTAATGGTTACGTTAAATTTCAAAAAACCTGTATCGTTCTTGCCAACACTTGGACCGGGATATGTAATCACAATAGAACCTTCACACATAATTATTCCATTGTGTTTATCCATTTTAGTGATTTTGTACTTATTGTTCATCGCCCATGAAAGCGCTCTATCGTAGATTGTAGTATGCGAAAAGTTAGGATTGGTTTGCACCACTTCGCTGTACGTAATTTTTTTAGTCTCAGCATCGATGGGTAATTCAGTGCTTTGAGCAACTGCTAGACCAGAATATAAAACCAGTCCTAATAGAGCAAGAAAGAATGTTTTTTTCATAAATTTCAGTTTGTGTTTTTTAAGGTATATATAATCAAGCAATAATTCAATCTTTAGAAATGAATTTTGCTTTCCATGTCCATCGAAAGCCTTTACTTTTTCCTTTTCCAATCATGGTGCTATCGTTTATAAACTTACCCTTGTAGGTAGCGTGACGATCGTTCATGTAAAATGTAATTTTATTGCCTCGTTGTTTCCAATAGTCGTTTTCAGGAGAAACATCACTTGGGTGATAAGAATTTATATGACCATCGGTTCTAAAATAGACTTCATAATGAACATCGTCGTCCGTGTAATTCCAATAGCTTAATGCAACGGTATCACGTTGTGGGGCACATTGCATAAAGCTTGAGCTAAAAAGCACAAAAGTGAACAAGTAAATGAGCTGTTTTTTAGACTGATTCATAGCTCTTTATTGGTGAAGTAGGGGGTGATAGCATTCAATATCGTAAATTGTTATTTCTTTTATACACGATTATGCAACTCGAAGTTTAAAACCTCTCTTTTCAAGCTGTTTTTTGCTCTTTTTGTTTTATTTTTACCTAGAAACTAGCCCTATATTATGAATACGACATTTTTGAAAAAACTGTTCCCGCACCTTCTTGCAAACCTTGCTTTTATTGCGGTATTGTTTATTTATTATTATCCGACTCTTTCTGGCAAAGAGCTCGTGCAAAATGATGTTTTGCAAACAAAAGGTTTTTCAAAAGAAGCCGACGATTATACTCAGAAAACAGGCGAAGATGTCTTGTGGACGAACAGTAGTTTTTCGGGTATGCCGATATGGGTTGGACATAAAACAAATGTTGTCAACTCTATTCACAAAGTTTTACGCGAAGTATTACCATCGGAAGTCTTAGTCGGTTGGTTAGGATTTGTAGGCTTCTATATTTTAATGAGTGTCATTGGAGCAAATGTATGGTTAGCATTTTGTATGGGTGCAGCCTTTGTGTTCTCCACCTTCAATCTTATTAGCTTTGAAGCAGGTCATGTGAATAAAGTGTACGACATGGCATTGATGGCACCTGTATTAGCAGGGGTCTGGTTGATTTATAGAAATAAAAAATATGTACTCGGCGCTTTAGTTACTACGTTATTTTTATCCTTGCAAATTTTTTATGGTCACTATCAAATCAGTTACTACTTATTGTTTGTATTGCTGTTTATGGGTGCGTATGAATTATACCAAGCCATAAAAGAAAAGACTTACGTTCATTTTAGTAAAGCAACGGTACTAGTTATTGCATGTGCAGTCATTGCTGTCGCTCCCAATGTATCTAAGATGTGGACGAATTATGAGTATTCTAAAAATACCATCAGAGGTGGTTCGGAATTAAGTTCAAAGAAAACTGAAGGCGGTGGCTTAGATAAAGACTATGCGTTGAGTTGGAGTAATCAAAAATCGGAAGTACTCACAACCTTTATCCCTTATTTTTATGGCGGTGCTTCCAACGAAAATTTAAGTGTTGGTTCTGAAACGTTCAAAGCTTTAGTCGACAATGGCGTGCCACGTGCAGAAGCAAAAGAATACATCAAAAATATTCCACTGTATTGGGGCGATCAGCCGTTCACCGCAGGACCTATTTACTTTGGGGCAGTTATCTTTTTTCTTTTTGTATTGGCAATGTTCATTCTAAAAGACCAATACAAATGGTGGATTTTTGCCGTTACTGTTTTTGCCTTTATGATGACATGGGGTAAAAACTTTGACTTGCTTACCGACTTTTTATTTTACAACATGCCTTTGTACAATAAGTTTAGGTCGGTGACCATGGCCATTTGTATTGCACAAATGACGTTCCCTTTCTTAGCAGGATTAGCTTTAGTGAAATTAGCGCAAGGAGAAATTGAAGAACATGTTTTTTACAAAGGATTGAAATGGGCCTTAGGAATATGCGGAGGTGTTGCCATCATGTTTGCTCTTTTCGGAGGAGCCTTCTTTAATTTTGTAGGACCGAACGATGCCAATATGGGTTTACCCGAATGGATGGTAGATGCCGTTCGTTTAGATCGTGCTTCAAAATTACGTACCGATGCATTTAGAAGTTTGTTTTTTGTGCTTTGTACAGCAGGTTTGTTGTGGGCATGGTTTACCGACAAAATGAAAGCACAAGCGGTATACCTTGCTTTAGCTGCTTTAATCATTATCGATTTAGGTTGGGTAGATAAAAGGTACTTAAACGCAGACGACTTTGTAAAAAAAGGAAAGAACGAAGAATGGGTGGAAAAGCAACCTGCGGACGAACAAATTTTACAAGACAAAGATTTAAGTTACCGCGTGTTGAATTTAACAAAGAGTCCATTCAACGATGCCACAACTTCTTACTATCATAAATCAATTGGTGGTTATAGTGCCATTAAATTATCTCGTTACCAAGATTTAATCGAAGGGCAGTTGTCGAAAAACAACATACCTGTATTGAATATGTTGAATGCTCGTTATGCAATTGTGCCCGATAAAAAAACAGGAGAAGTATTTGTACAAGCTATACCCGGCGCATTAGGCAATGCATGGTTTGTGAGTACATTGAAAAGAGTAAACAATGCCGACGAAGAAATGGTAGCCTTAGATAGCATTACACCTGCTGTTATAGCTGTTGTCGATAAACGATTCGATAGTTTGTTGACAAACTTTGTTCCTGTAGCAGACAGTACAGCGATCATTAAATTAACCGACAATGCCAATCCAAATCAATTGACTTATAACTACAGTACAACATCAGAGCAACTGGTAGTATTTTCTGAAATATATTACCAACCGGGTTGGAATGCATACATCGATGGAAAGTTAGCACCACATTTTAGAGTCAATTATGTGCTTAGAGCCATGCGTGTTCCAGCGGGCGAACATAAAATTGTGTTTAAATTTGAACCAGCACATTATGTGTTGTCAGAAAAGGTTGCGATGTATGGTTCATGGGTATTTGTAGCATTCATGTTGAGTTTATTGATCGCCCAGTTTTTACCTGCTTTCAAAAAAGAATTGAAAAGCTAAGCTGCTATGAAAATTGCTATCATCAATATTTCCGATCGGTCAGGAGGGTCAGGCATTGCTGCCTATCGAACGGCGCAAGCTTTAGTGAAATTATACGGACATGAAGTGTTTTATTTGGTGCGTACTAAAACACTCGATGAACCGAATATATTTCAAACAACGCCCAATGGATTTTGTGCAAAGGTGGAGCGCTTGTTTAATATTGGCATGAACTTATTGGGCTTGCAATACGTGTGGTTGCCTTTTTCGCCATGGTATATTTTAAAAAAACTGAAAGAAGAAAAACCCGATGTCGTATGGATTAACAATACGGTAGGAGGGTACTTCATGACCTCACACATTCGTACAATTGCTAAGCAATACAAAGTAGTATGGACACTACACGACATGTGGGCATTCACCGGCAATGGTGCGCATACCTTTGGTGACGAATCGTGGAAGCAATTGAAGGCAGGAAAAGGAGAGTCTAAGATTTATCCGACCATTGGTTTACCGACAGGTAATTGGTTGATACGACGCAAGCAACGTTTGTTTAAAGATGTTGACTTTACGGTAGTAGTACCCTCGCATTGGATGTATGACATGGCAGTACAAAGTCCGGTCTTAGCGGGAAAAAAAATAGTGTTGATTCCACACGGCATCGATACCGACGTATTTAAACCCATGGATAAGCAAGCCATGAAAGTAAAGTACGGTATACCTGCCGATGCGAAAACCATTGCATTCATTGCACAAAAACTCAAAGGTAATTTTTTTAAAGGCGGTTCCGACCTCTACGATATTTTAAAACAACTTAACGAAGACACGACCTTTCCTATTCACTTGTTGTTGATGGGAGAAGACAGTATGCCAGAACTTTCTGCCTTTAAAAATCTCATCGTACACGAAATGGGTTATGTGCGCGAAGAAGAAAAAATGGTAGAGATATTGAATGCAACGGATGTGTTTGTGTATCCGACGAGGGCGGATAATTTACCTTTAGTTTTAATAGAGAGTATAGCTTGTGGAGTTCCTATAGTATCTTATGATATAGGAGGATGTGGAGATATTGTTAAGTCAAGAATTTCTGGGTTTCTTGTTGATAAAAAAGAATTGAATGTTATGTCTGTAAATATTTTGAGAGTTTTGAATAATAAAGAAGAACTTAATGTTTTATCCCAAAAAGCTAAATTGTATTGTGATGATCAGTTTGCAGAAAAAAATGTTTGTTGTTTAAATGATATATTTTAGGGATATAGTAGATTCGAAATTAATTTGAGTGTAAAATAAGAAATATAATATTTTCAATATGGGGTTAAATTTATAAGATTATGGAAATAAATAGAGAAGATTATAATAGATATTTGAATGGTGAATTGTTGATTGGGGATGATTATAACTTAGCCCAAATTACGGAATGGTATAAGGATGAAAAAGAAGCATATGCTGATTTGGGATCGAAAGTTTTAGAAGAATATAAGTATGAATATCATAATATTAATATTACTCACGGGTTTAATAAAATTAACGAAGTTGAAAGCTTTAATAAAGTGCTGGGGATTGGTGCAGCTTATGGAAATGAATTCGAACCTATTGCTTCTAAAATCAAAGAAATACATATAATAGAACCCTCGGACAG
>JAYTLG010000113.1:0-12962 GCA_043729555.1 Cytophaga sp. | reverse complement strand
CCAAATTCTTCGAAGACTTTTCCCAACAAGGAATAATTAACTTTACTGGGTTTGATCCATAAATCTAAATCTCCCGTTGTACGAGGATAGCCATGCAAGACTACAGAATATCCCCCTACTAGAATGTAGGCTACTCCATGTTTTTCCAGTAACTGTAAAAAGTCATTAAAATCTTTGTTGAATAGATTACCCATTTCTTTTTTTTGCTAAAAAATAATTTTTATCCATTGGTTCAAATCCTGAATGAATCAGATGGTAAGCGGCAAGGGTCATTTCTATTGAGGCCGACAAACGTTGCTCCATACTTTGTGATTTCCAATAGTTTCCTTGAAGATCTGCTTCTCTAAAGCGTTGAAGTTTAAAAGCTTTTTTATCCATATTTAAAAATAAACATTATTTCTCCCTTTTTATATTTTTTAAGACAAATCCCCCTTGTTCATTTTACTTACAAACTCCCACATGACAATACCGGCTGCCACAGAGATGTTTAAGGAATGTTTGGTTCCCCACTGCGGTATTTCAAGGGCATGATCACAAAGTGGCAGCAAGGCTTCAGAAACGCCGTTCACTTCGTTTCCAAGAATAAGACAATACTTTCCATCGGCTTTGGGATTGAAGTCGTTTAACGCTGTGCTCTGTTCAATTTGTTCGATAGCTATAATCTCCCAGCCCTCTTGCGCTAGCGATTTTAAATTGTCTTTCAGTTCTTCATCGCTAAAATATTTCCATACCACAGTGTTTTCAGAACCCAATGCACTTTTATGAATGTCACGGTGTGGTGGTGTTCCCGTAATACCAGCAAGCCAGATTTCTTTTACCAAAAAAGCATCGGCCGTACGAAATGCTGATCCGATGTTGAGTAAACTTCGAACATTGTCTAATACAACAATCAGGTTGTTTTTAGGAATGTCTTTTATTTCTTCTTCTGTCAATCGTCCCAATTCATTGGTTTGGAGCTTTCTCATAGTGCATGTGAATAACTTGATTGGTAAAGTTTTACCAAGCTTCTTAACTTTAATAACTTATCAAAGATAAGCTTATCCCGATTAAGCAAAATATATAGTCCAATAAATTGTACTATTATTTTGTCATATCGGCATTATACCAATAGGGCATAGTGTTATATCTCCTAAGTATAAGTTCGTATTATTTGCACAAAATGGCTCAAGAAAAAGAAATCGTAGAAACACCCTTGATGAAACAATACATGGCTATTAAAGTCAAGTATCCTGGCGCCATGTTGTTATTTAGAGTCGGTGATTTCTATGAAACATTTGGTGAAGACGCCATCAAAGCAAGTGCTATACTCGGCATTACGTTAACCAAACGAGGAGCGGGTTCTGCCTCTGAAATTGAATTAGCAGGTTTCCCTCACCATTCCATCGACAACTATTTACCACGTTTGGTCCGCTCTGGTCAGCGTGTCGCAATATGCGATCAGTTAGAAGATCCTAAAGGGGTGAAAGGTATTGTGAAACGAGGAGTTACAGAGTTAGTAACACCAGGTGTTTCTTACAACGACAATGTATTAGACGGAAAGCAAAACAATTATTTGGCTTCTGTTCATTTTGGTGCAGCGGCGGTAGGGGTTTCATTACTCGATATTTCCACGGGTGATTTACAAGTTGCTCAGGGCTCCTTACCCTATATAGAACGCATACTTCAGAGCTTTCAACCTTCGGAAGTTATTTTTGCCAAAAATAAAAAAACAGCCTTTCAAGAAAGCATGGGCGATCGTTTCCATGTATATCCTTTGGAAGAATGGGTGTACCAATACGATTATGCTTTCGAAAAATTGACCCAACATTTTGGCACAAATTCTTTAAAAGGATACGGTATAGAGTCGCAGCCAGAAGGTATCATTGCTGCGGGTGCTGTGTTTTATTATTTGAATGCAACGGAACACCACGACCTCAAGCACATCAATGCGATTTCTCGTATCGAAGAAGAAAAATTTGTTTGGCTCGATCGGTTCACCATTCGCAACTTAGAATTGATTTCTTCTCCCCATGTAGAAGGTGTTTCTTTGTTAAACATCATGGATCAATCGGTAACGCCCATGGGTGGACGCTTGCTGAAGAAGTGGTTGGTGATGCCCTTGAAAGAAGTGAATGCCATTGAAGATCGCTTGCATGTTGTACAAGCCTTGGTAGATAAGCAAGACATACTCACGCAGCTTTTGCATTGCTTGCGTCAAATTGGAGATTTAGAACGTCTGATTTCGAAAGTGTCTGCAGGGCGTATCAATCCTAGAGAGGTCAATCAATTGAGAAGATCATTAGAGCAATTGAAACCGATTGCCGCTTTATTGAATCAAACAGGATTAACGGCTTTGGCAAAAATGGCAGAGCAAATAAATCCTTGCGATTTGTTGGTGCAGAAAATTGAAAAAGAGTTGAAGCCCGACGCTCCTATGCTTTCTAACCAAGGCAAAATGATTATGGAAGGCATCGAGACAACACTCGACGAGCTTAGATCCATCGCCTATACAGGCAAAGATCATTTGCTGCAAATACAACAACGAGAAGTAGAACGGACAGGAATTTCTTCGCTTAAAATCTCATTCAATAGAGTCTTTGGGTATTATTTAGAAGTTACCAATACGCATAAAGACAAAGTGCCAGCCGATTGGATTCGCAAGCAAACCCTTGTGAATGCAGAGCGATACATTACGGAAGAATTAAAAACCTACGAAGAAAAAATATTAACAGCGGAAGATAAAATCGTTCAAATAGAAGCCGATATTTTCCGACGCATGGTGGTATTTGCAGAAGACTATGTGCAAACGATACAGCAGAATGCGCAACTTATCGCGCGTTTAGACTGTCTCGTATCTTTTGCTACGATCTCTATTCAAAATAACTATACGCGACCTGTTGTCAACGACTCTTTAGCATTGAACATCGTGGCTGGTCGTCATCCTGTCATTGAGAAAAATTTGCCGCCAGGCGAAGAGTACATTCCTAACGATGTAAAACTCGACGACGACACGTGTCAAATCATTGTTATTACAGGGCCAAACATGGCGGGTAAGTCGGCCTTATTAAGGCAAACAGCACTCATTGTATTGATGGCGCAAGTAGGCTGCTTCGTACCGGCTGCGTCAGCGGAGATTGGCATCATTGATAAAATATTTACGCGTGTAGGTGCTTCCGATAACGTATCTAAAGGTGAGTCGACCTTTATGGTGGAGATGAGCGAGACCGCTAGTATTCTCAACAACTTGAGCGAGCGCAGTATTATTTTAATGGATGAAATCGGAAGGGGTACAAGTACCTACGATGGTATCTCTATTGCATGGTCTATTGTTGAGTTTTTGCATGAGCATCCGAAGTTTAGACCGAAGACTTTGTTTGCAACGCATTATCATGAGTTAAATCAATTGGCAGAAGAGTTTCCTCGCATCAAGAATTACAATGTTTCCGTGAAGGAAGTTGGTAATAAGATTGTGTTCCTTCGAAAATTGAAAGAAGGAGGCAGCGAGCACAGTTTTGGTATTCACGTGGCTCAAATGGCAGGCATGCCTAGTCCTGTGGTTTTGAGGTCATCGGAAGTATTGAAGACCTTAGAAAAAGAAAAGCTAACTGAAAATAAAAAACAAGCGTTAAAAACAGCCGTGGAAGAAAGGGTACAAATGCAACTCTTCGAACCCCTTCCAAGCGAGTGGTTGGTGTTGAGTACTATGCTTCAGGCTTTGGATATCAATACAATGTCTCCTGTAGAAGCTTTACTGAAATTGAATGAAATGAAAAATATTGCTAAGAAAGCTTAGCGAATCTAAGATTTTGAAACATTTTTCAGAAAAACTATTGCAAATACCCCTTCAATGGCTATCTTTGCAATCTCAATACCGATCAAGATAGTTTTCTATTTAGATTTTCCAATGCGAAAGTAGCTCAGCTGGTAGAGCACGACCTTGCCAAGGTCGGGGTCGCGAGTTCGAATCTCGTCTTTCGCTCATCAAAGAAACGTAGTACTGCTACGTTTCTTTTTTTGCCCGGGTGGTGGAATTGGTAGACACGCAGGACTTAAAATCCTGTTGGCAGTAATGTCAGTGCGGGTTCAAGTCCCGCCCCGGGTACCAATCAATGATTAAGCCTCTGATTTTCAGAGGCTTTTTTGTTTTAGGTGGCAAAAAAGGTGGACAAGTTTTTTTCTTTTTTATCTAACGCGTCAATTTTTAAGTGTAATTCACACAGAATATCTATCATTCAAGATCTATATCTAACCCAAGACGATTTTATGTTAAATTTGCCATAAAATATTTATATTGAAATATTGTAGTAGTTTATCGACCAGGTATATCTAGCTGTTATTGCCAATTGTAAACCGACACAAACGACATCAAATGAGTATAGTAAAAAGACAACATTATGTATGGAGACATTATCTACGACCTTGGGCGGACAACGATAATATCTGGACACATTTTAAGAAGTTAAATAAAATTGAAAGAACGAGTTTAATGGGCGTAGCTCAAGAAAGATATTTCTATAAACTTGTTGACTTTACCATTGCAGAAGAAAATTTTCTAAAAAACTACATTGATGAATTCAGTCCAGTGGTTGTAAAACCACTCAATTTTGACTTCTTAAATCTATTCACAAGCACAAGTAAGTTAAAAAAGCAATTAGAAAAGACAGTAAATCCTGCGGTCGACAATGAAAAGTATGCCGAAGAAATCAGAAAATTGGAAATCAATTTGATGGAAATCGGACATGGTAAAATAGAAAATTTAGGTCAGAAACTTATCGCTTACAGAAGTTTAGAAGACCTAAAAACAATCGAGGAAGACGATTACTTATTTGACGCTATAATGTTTTTGTCCTTTCAGTATTTCAGGACGAAGAGTATGCGTATATCGGCTTTACAACCTTTTGTCGGGAAACCTTGTGAAGAATCCATTAAAAAATTTTGGAACATTTTAAGTTATGTTACGGCAACGACTTTTGCAAAGAACATTTCACTTGACCCCCAAATTAAATTCATATTTCACGAGAATAATACAACTGAACACTTCATCACTTGCGACCAACCTATTTTCAATATCCTTAACGACAAAGTTGATGAAAATCGTGAAGTAACAGATTTAGAATTGTATTATCCTATTTCACCAAAACACGCTTTGACAATACATTTTCGTGACGACCAAGCTGATAAATATGTAGGCAATAAGGCAGATATAGAACTTATTGACTTCTTTAATAAAAAGGTTATCGAAAATTCTAACTTCTACGTTTTTGCCGACACAAAAGAACAATTGGAAAGACTAAAATGAAAACAACTGGCTATAACAGGCGTTTGGTAAAAAAGCTGGTTCAGTGGTTAATTGAACATTCTACCTCGCCTCAACCTTAATAATTATAGTCACTTTGAATTTTTCCTAAATTTATAATTCGTTTCTACCAGTACAATTGATATGATTAAAGCAACGTATACAGACAAGACAGTTGTTATAGATATTCTTTCTGCATCATTCGATACTAATAAAAGTGTAAATTTTGTTGCAAAGCAGGATTCGAAAAGGAAAGAGCGTATTCGGCTGTTGATGGACTACTCTTTTGAGATTTGCTACATGTTTGGAGATGTCTATTTGTCAGACGACAGGAAAGCATGCGCATTAGTTTTATTCCCTGAAAGGAAAAAAAAGAATATAAAAACGATCTTATTAGATGCAAAGTTAGCATTGGGTTGCATTGGGATTACACGTATAGGTCAAGTTTTAAAAAGGGAAACGTTGATTAAAAGTAATCATCCTAAAACCCCAATGTATTACCTATGGTTTTTGGGAGTAAATCCTGATGCTCAGAAAAGAGGTAGAGGCAGCGATCTTATTAAATATGTAATTCAAAAAAGTGTGGAAGAGAAAAGAGACATCTATCTTGAAACATCTACCTTGACTAATATTCCTTGGTATGAAAAGTTTGGGTTCAAAGTAGTCAAAGAATTAGATTTGGGGTATACTCTTTACATTTTTAAAAGAGATTTTTTAAACTAGTATGCTTTTACCCGGAACTCAAATTCATATTGTTGTTTTTATTATTCTGCTTTTTGAGTTAGTCATTTTCTTTTTTCAAGTTGTTTATTTTCTGTCTAGACCGAGTGATAAAAACAGATTGTGGTTTCTAATATTACTATCGCTTCTTATATTTTATAATGCAGCGAGTGGGTTTTTACCCGATGCAAATATTCCTGTTTCGATAACACTACAAAACATCTGTGCCTATTCAGGAGGGCTGTTTATGTCGATGTACTTCCCTTTTTATTTTTACAAGGCGTTTGATTTGCCAAAACTAAAATTTTATGCTTTTGGGGGATCGCTTGTGTTTCTCTTTCTTCCTTTTGTCGTGTTGTTTCTTATCCCTTACTATTTGACAGGAGATCTTGATTTGTGTAGAAGGGTAGTAGTTGTCGTGCCTTTCTTTTATGCATTGTCATTTCTTTACTCTTTGACACGTGCTATAAAAGTTAAAAATCAAGAAAGCAATGATCGTATCTACAAACAAGAAATATTTGGAATGTTTATAGGCTTATTGTTTTGGGTATCCTTGCCTATTATAGTATTCTTTAACGGCAGTCAACTTTTGGAAAATTCCTTTGCTAATGCAGGACTATTAGTCATGACAGTACTCTTTATTAGAAAAGCGATTAGCAATGCCAAACAAGAGTATTCTGTGCTATTGACCTCCGAGAAACAGTTACAGGAACTTAATCAAAGTCTTAAATTGAAAGTCAAAGCAAGGACTAAAGAGCTTGAATTGGCAAATGAACAAAAGACGAATACCTTTATTAACCTTGCGCACGAAACGAAGACTCCGCTTACCTTGATTAATAATTATTTATGTGATTACATCGAAAAGTATGGCGAGAATAAAGAAATCAATATCGTAAAACGTAACATTGAAAAACTGACTAAGGATATTGTAAACTTTTTTGATTCTGAACGGATCAAAAAAGGCGTTATAATTTACAATCATGATCAGGTCACGGATTTTAGTTTGTTGTTAAAAGAATGTATTGAATTGTTTAATTCATACAGTCATAATTTGGGAATAGGAATTAGTAAACAAATAGAAGAGGGAGTATCTATTAAAGCAGATCCATTAGCTTTAAATAGAATTATCAATAACCTCATTGAGAATGCAATTAAACATGGTAGAGAAAACGGAAATATTGATGTTATTCTATATTCAAATAGTGAGTCTGTTTTTTTTACTGTAAAAGACGATGGTCATGGAATCCCGACCAAATTCCACAAACGAATTTTTGAAGGGTACTATCAAATTAACACAGAGAAAAAAAGTTCTCAGGGCATGGGAATGGGTTTATCTATTGTAAAGCAGATTGTACAAACGTTAAATGGAACTATATCGCTATTAAGTGATCCTGATTATAGCAAGGGCTCAGAATTTACGATTCAATTGCAAAAACAACATGACATCGCCTCTGAAGAAACAACCGTATATCATGCTACTAAAGACTTGTCTTTAGATAAGGAAATTTTGGTGCGAGTGAATGAAGCAGGGGATGATGATCGACCAACAATTATGTTAATAGACGACAATATTCCGTTGTTGAACTATATGATTATTAAATTACAGGATCGGTATAATTTGGTCGTCGCCACAGGTGGAAGGGAAGCATTGGAGAAGATCAAGAGAATTCAGTTTTTAGATCTGATTATTTCAGATGTTATGATGGACAAAGGCGATGGCTTCGAGTTTTATAAAATTATTTCCAGTAACAAAAAATACTATCATATTCCATTTATTTTTCTAACCGCAAAGAGTACTGTAAAAGATAAATTTAACGGCTTGTCACTTGGTGCAATAGATTATATCTCTAAGCCATTTTTGTTTCATGAGCTTTCGGAAAAAATAGATTCCATTTTAATTAACCATAAAAGACAAAGGGAAGCTTTTATAAAGTCCTTCAAATCCTACTTAAATGTTAAAGAGCCTGAGCCAGTGAAAGAATACGAAGATATCTTTCAGGAAAACTGTGCGAAGCTCAGTTTCACCTCTAGAGAGATAGAGATCGTAAGACTGATTGCTAAGGGATATACCAATAAAATAATAGGAGAGACACTTTTTATTTCTGATAAAACAGTCGGTAAGCATGTGGAAAATGCTTTGAAAAAGGCAGGTGTAACAAGTAGGACCGAACTGGTCAATAAGCTTTATCAATAACGACCCGCTAATAGTAAAACACCTCTATCAGTCCTTATTAACCTTTCTTTAGAGAATATACGGTATATGACGTATGTTAAATACGACATATACCGTATTGTTTAAAGCGATAGTAGTATCGATTTTTGTGCTCATGAATAAAATGAAAGTCCTTTATGCGGACAAGGAGCAAAATAACCTCTATGCCTTTCAGTCTCATTTTAGAAGGAATGAAAAGTATGAAGTGATCATTTGCTCTTCTTCCGAACAAGTAGAGAAAATCATAAAAAAAGTTGGGGTTAATGTCTTAATTATTGACCAAGCTATACTTGAGACTATGGGTGTTGATTTTCTGCAAGTGCAAAATTTAAAAGGAACCATTGTCATAGCTGTTACTGCCAATAGAAATTTTGACATTATTGATTCTGCTGTCAAAAAAGGATTGTTGTTTAAATATCACTGTAAGCCTTTTGATTTAGAAGATCTGAACACATCGATTGAGCAAGCATTAATTTGATGATGTTTTGAACAACATAAAAACAAACAACAGATGAATGTTTGAACATCTTAAGAAGGCGTAGTAAACTGATTTTTTTAATAGTTTACTCTTCTGAATATATAGATCTTTGAACCTTCATTTGTCTTAAAAAAATTAATTGGAACAAATGAGAATGTTATAAAATCACAAAACTCATTATCTATTTACATTATGAAAAATGCCTTTTTAATTATCATCTTTTTGCTTGTGTCATTAATGAGCAATGCCCAATTGATTACCACTAAAAAAAATGGAGGGGAAAAACAAGCAAGCTATGTGTTTGCGAGTGCTGGAGTGTCAATTCCTGTTGGTTTAATTAATGACCCTAAATTCTCCCCAATTTCAGCATCTGTTGGACCTCTAATATCCTTAGGTTCGCATTATTTTTTCAATAAAAGATGGGGGATGGGTTTGATTGTAAGTGGTAGTGTATATCAAAGTAAAGCTCTCAATAGTTATTATAATAATGTATCCTATAGTCCAAATGGAAATTGGACAAGAGGCCAATTGTATATCAGTGCTTCTTATACGCTTCTACTTAAAAAACGCTGGGCCTTAGACGTCGTTCAAGGTATCGGTGTGTTCTACATGAAAAAACCTTCATTTGTTTCCTATAGTTACCTCACGTATAGTACTACTCCCGAAAAAAAAGGTTGGAATACAGGGTATAACATAGGACTAAAAGGCCGTGTGCTGCTGAAAGATAATATTGGCTTATTCGCCAGTCTAAATTATTTCTATGCGCTGGATATGTCAACAAATGGAGCCGTTGGCTTTAATTCTGTAGACTGTGAATTGGGCATTGTTATGAATCTAAAGAAATAGTTATAGTGTAAATATTTTACTTAAAAATGAATACACTATTTTATCATAAATTACAAAAGCAATGCCTACTCGCTTTGTTGAGTGGAATATTATTCTTTGCTTCTTGGCCTCCGATAGGATTCCCCTTTATTTTGTTTGTAGTTTTTACTCCTTTGTTTTTTATAAACTCAAGTGAGCTAAAATGGTCGGAATACTTTTTCGTCATTTTTGTATTCTGTATAATTTCTGTTGGGAGTACTTGTTGTTGGGTTTTAATTAATGCGCACTGGTGGTATTTGATCGGAATCTTATGGCAAGCTCTATTAATGACTTTGCCCTTCTTGTTGTTTTACAAGATGAAAAATAAATTTTCTGAACCCTTTGCGTTGTTTGCTTTTTTATCGGCATGGATCAGCTATGAGTTTATTGCTCTCAATTTCAATTATAACTTCCCTTGGTTATTGTTAGGAAATGGGTTCGCTAATTATCCGAAATATATTCAATGGTATGAATATACAGGTGTACTAGGTGGTTCTACGTGGATCGTAGTGATCAATATTTTAATCTATCTTATTTTTAGACTCAAAAAAAAGATGTTGGGTATAGTTACGATATGCTTTATTGCTATCCCCATCATCTTCTCGATCATACTATATAATACCACTACAGACGATGGTAAAAAAATAGAGGTAGTTATTGTTCAGCCTAATTTTAATCCTTTAACTGAAAAGTTTCCAGACGGGAAGCATTACATACATTTTGAAAAACAAATGTCAATCTTAACAGGTTTAGCAAATGCTGTAGCTACACCCGAAACTAAAATCGTGGTATTCCCTGAGACTGCGATTATTCAGGGGGTATGGGATGGCAATGTTCAAGAGGTTATAAAAAACAAAAAACTTGATTCCTTTTTTAAAAAACACCCCAATGTTAATTTATTGACTGGCATTGAAGTATATGCTTCAGCTGCTGCTAAAGAGAATAGCATCTTTGTTCCGACACGATTTGAAGAAAATATTGGCTACCATGAATTGTTTAATAGTACGCTCTTAATAAACCCTTCCAAAGGGTTTACTTTTCAAAATAAATGTAGGCTATTGCCTTTTTCAGAAAGAGTTCCATTTACAAATTTAAAAATCGCGAATAAGATATGCTGTAGGTTGAACATTGACAATGGTATTACTGCGGATAAAATTCAAAGAGTATTAACCTTAGACGATGGATTAAAAGTGGCACCAGTTATATGTTACGAATCTCTTTTTGGTAGCTATGTTACTAACTACATTAAAAAAGGAGCCAATGTCATTTTTATTATTTCTAACGATGGGTGGTGGGGTGAATCGGCTGGTCACAAACAACACTTTTCTTACGCAAGATTAAGAGCAATAGAAAACAGAAGAAGTGTTGTTCGCTCTGCTAATACAGGCATCTCTGCGATTATAAACAAACGAGGTGATATTGTGGTTTCGATAAAAAGTTTTAAAAGAGAAGCCTTAAGAAGTACAGTAACATTAAATAATAAACAAACCTTTTACAGTATGTGTGGAGATTATCTAGGTTTATTATTTATGACCATAACACTTTTTATAGGAGGCTTTTATCATACTAATACAATGCGCACAAAACAATTTAAGAGTACAAATAACAATTAATCTAAACTAAATTTTTATGAAAAAACAACTGTTGAAAATTAAAATCATTTTATTCTGCTTGCTTTGTACAACAAGGCTATACGCAGGAGGAGATGGGCATGGAATTATTCCTGTTTGTAAAGATATGCGTATCGAAGCCTCTCAAGATTGGGCTCCAGGAAAGACTATAAATTATTCTATAAATTATTCTGAACATGGTCAGTGGAATAATAATCAAATTTGGAACATAACTGGAGGTTCTATCGTCGCTGTAAATGGTCGTGCTTTTAGCAACAATGCTGCATTATTATATAGTGGGATTCAGTATAATGTTACAAAGTATGAAACCACTGGAGGAAATGATCCACAAATGGAAATAAAAAATCCATATGATCCTACGGGGCCAATTAGCTCTAGTATATATGCTATCATCTATGGGGTTGCTAAGGAAGCTCTTTTTCCCAATCCTGCTGGTTCAGAGGCTTATGTAACGATAACAGTTAAATGGGATACATGGTCTACTGATGCCTCAATTGAGTGTACGTCATACGGACTTGGATTTAATGGGTTATGCGGAAAGGGTACATCAAAACTAGGCTTTAACATAAACTGTGTCACAAATCCTGTAGTCCTTGATAATGCGTTGACCATTGTTCCAACATGTGCTAATGGCGGGCTATTTCAATTTGCCATAGTAGACAATATAGCTAATACTGCTATCCGCTGGACTTTACCACCATCATGGAATATTTCTAGAATTAATAGTACGTCGGTTATTGGTAAAGGTAATGTTGTATCTGGGCAAAATTATTTTCTAGTTAGAGGACATGTTTTATATGATGGTGACCCTTCGGTCTATGCTGGTGCTGCTAACGTATTAGTTACAAGACCTTGTGATAAAGGATATGCTAGCTTAAGCCACACATTTCCAGGAGAAGCTTCTTTTGCACGTTATATCACGCCTTCTAGTTTAGTTATTTGCCCATACAAACAGGTAACTGTTCCTGTAACGATATATGCTGACCAAGGAGTAGGTCCTTATACCTATGAATGGAGTAAGCCTAATGCAGGCTGTACAGTTGGAGGTGGTTTTGGTTGTACTGCTATGTCTTATACTACAACTGACATCATGAATGAAAACATCGGTGTACAAATTACAGACGGGAAAGGATGTAAAACCTTTGTAAAAATTCCTTATGTAAAACTTGACCCAAATGCAGAATGGATTGCCTACGAAATTTTTAATAATTTTGCGCCAGAAGCATTGGCTATAGATGTCATTGCTCAAACCGATTTTTTAGAACATACAGATATTTTAACCGATCAAATTGGGCTTCCTTACTATACCGCTCAAGACGGGCTTATTTACACCTATCAATACGTTACTATGCCATACATCGGTTGGAAAAATATGGCTATATCAACAGCAACTGCTGCTACTCTTGCAAAAGGTCCAATGGCAATTTATGAACCCACAGCAGGCAATAAAACGATCTATTACCTTAATGCATCAGGCTTAATTTCTAAAGTTGTTTCTAGTGGAGGGGTTTGGACTACTGGTCCTGAATCTGGCCCTGTAGGTGTGGCGAGATCCATTAAAGTCAATGCTAGCAATCAATTGTTCTATATCAATACGAATAATAAAATTTACGCTAAAGTTAACAATTATGCTTCTCCTCTTGCTACGGTATTGGCGGGAACTAAAATGACGATTACTAATAAGTATGTCTATTACTTCAATACAAGTGGGCAATTAGAAGCGGTTGACTATACGGTGTCTCCATATACACCCATCACCTTTGCTTCTGCCACTGTTGATTC
>JAYTLG010000112.1:0-3389 GCA_043729555.1 Cytophaga sp. | reverse complement strand
AAAATTGTAAAAAGGTAATTATGAGTTATGAATTATAAATGATGAATTGAAAAACATCACTTACAATTTAGATATTAAACAAAAGCTCCCACTGCAATAATATTGCAGTGGGAGCTTTTGTTTAATATTCACTTAACGTACATATTCAAATTACATCAAGGATAAAAAACATTCATAATTCATAATTCATAATTCATCATTCATCATTCAACATTCAACATTCATCATTCATTTCGCCGCGGCGAATCATAATTCATTACTTACTATACTTTAAAAACAGTTCTACGGCATTATCCCCCTTCGCGACATAATTCAAAACACCCGTAGAATAAGACATAACAATGGATATTTTTGAAGTTCCTAAATGAATATCTTTAATCCCTCCTATCAACACCAAACCTTTTTGATAGCGATAACTCCCACCAAATTCAACAAAATCTTGTAAGGTAACAATAGCCGCAAATTGAATACCTTCTTTATAGTATTGTTGATATTTATACCACAAATGTGTGGTCAACTCAATGTTGTGATTGATGTGAAATACATAAGAAGCATTCGCATTATATACTCTTTGCAATTCAAATGTTTGTCCAATTGGTGTGAGTGTTTTTTGAAAAACTTGTTGCATCGAAGTGCCGACTTTAAACTTTCTTCCTACCAACCACAAACCTAAATTTCCATCATAGGTAAAATCAGCTCCACCCGCACTTGATTGAGTAGCTTTAAAAGCATAACTCACCATGCCCAAAGACACACCAGCTGACAAAAAATATACATCCGTTAACTGTAAATCGAAAGAATATCTCCCATATGCTCGATTTTTAGCAAAAAAGTCACCTTCGCTATTATTGAAAAGTTGAACCCCAATACTATGTCTTTTATTCAAACTATTGGATTTGATGCGCACATTTGCATCAAAGTAAGTCTGTCGGATACCACTAAAAACACCCAGCTGTGCCCTATGTCCCATATTGAGTATAATCTCTGAAGTGTCCGTATTTGCTGGATTTATCAAGTAATAGTCTTGAAAAAATTGATCGTAAACATCGGGCATAAGTGTTCCGTTTTGCCCCATTACAAAACTGGATACAGAAAGGAACGCTAAAAGAATATACCACTTGCCGATGTAATTCATTGAACAAAACAACACGAATTCTTTTAATAATAAAATATTATTTACATTTAATACTTAAATAACCTGTAAAAGGTTGTTACTTTTTATTAACCAGTTTGTACAATTAGTAGTGGAGGATATAAATAGAACGATTATTGAGTGTATCAAGAACAGGCAAAATGACAAAGCATTGTCATACCTGTACAGCCATACCCTTAAAAAAGTAAAAAGTTATATTTTACACAATAGTGGTTCACATGACGAAGCCAATGACATATTTCAAGATGCTGTAATTATTTTCTACAAATCTGTTATTGAGAATAAATTCGAACAGAACCTGTCTGTAGATGCATACATTTTCACAATTAGTAAAAATTTATGGATCAATGCAGCGAAACGAAAACGAACACTTGTACATGTAGATATTGAAGATCAGAATTTATCTGCTGATTCAAATAGCCAACTTGATACAATGATTACGAAAGAAAAACGAACGGCGTTAGATGTTGCTTATAGCAAATTGGATGATGCCTGCAGGAAATTACTAGGACTGATTGCTTACGAAAAATTAAGCATGAAAGAACTTCAAGAGAAGATGCAACTTACAAGTGAAAATGCAGCGAAAACAATGCATTACAGATGTAAACAATCTTTTCATAAAATAATTAAAGAGGATTCTGACTTATTAAATACACTAAAGCCTTGAGACCAGATCTTGAACAATATTATCTGATTGACCAATACCTTGACAACAAACTTAAGGGTGAGGATTTGATTGCTTTTAAAAATCAGCTTTCAAGTGATGCTTCATTCGCAAATGAAGTTAAAGAACAACAGATGTTAAATAATTATATACTAGAAGCAGAATTAAAAGATGTACGCAACTTGATTGCGAATGATTTGGCAAACATTCAAACCCCTTCTTTTTTCAGAAGAAATTGGCAATGGATTGGTATCGGCATCTTGTCTATTTCAAGCATAGTATATTATGTCACCAATACAACAAACACGAATAAACAAGCGACTCAAGAATCTTCTATTTATACAATTGACAATAAACAATCCGAAAAGAAAGAGATTATAAGCGAGCAAATACAATTATCCAACAATACCTTAAGCAGCGCTCAAATAAAGAATATGCCTTCTATTGATGAAACACATAAACCAAAAGGGAATACTGTCGTAATTGATAGTGTTCGTTCACTCAAAAACAATGCAGCGATTGCAGCAACAGTAAGTACCCCCGCGGAGATTAAGCATACACCCAAAATTGAAACGGTTACTTCAGAAGCTGCAAAAGCAATTGATTGTTCCTTAACTAAAATAACGTATTCAATCACCACAGAAACTTCTTGTGAAAATACCGAAACAGGTTCTATTCATATAGAAAAAATAATAGGAGGAACAGCTCCTTATTCATATAGTTTGAATAATAAAAAAATCAAAGATAAGAATATATTAGATCTAGGTGCAGGTACTTACGAAGTGAAAATTTCGGACAAGAACGGATGCTCAACAGAACATAAAGCAATTGTCTTAGAAAAAAACTGCACACCAACAATTCAACAAGGAACGAAATTTAACATCAACCCGACTATAGGCGAAACCTGCATTATTCCTTTCAATACAGATAAAAAAGGAAACTTGTCGATCTATAATCGTGGTGGTAAAGTTGTTCACCGTCAAACAAACCCATCAAGTAATGAACTTGAATGGAATGGTACCGATGAATATGGAGCACTTGCTGCACCAGGACTTTATGTTTATTTAATAGAATATACGGACGGTACAAAAGTAACGGGCGAAGTTAACATTACTAGATAATGAAAAAACATTTATACATATCATTTATTTGCTTTTTATGTCTTGGGATACAATTGGCAAATTGTCAAACCTATCCAATACCTGACATAAATTTACGCAACAGATTGATTCAAGATTACCCAACATTTATGTCTGCTAATGGAGAATTAATTATTGCGGCGGCAAAAGCAACTTCACAAGATTTGAATTTAGACAATGCAAATATTTCTAATGCAGATGGAATTCAGTTTTTTGAAAGCACAGGTATTGTTCGTTTAAGAAATAATAATCTAACTTCTATTCCTCAATTAAGTTTGATGAGAAGTGTTCGAAGAGTGTATATTAGCAACAATCACCTAACATCTTTCCCAGATATTTCAGCACTATATCAAGTTATTGATATTTATCTAGTCAATAATAACCTAACTGAATTACCAACGATTGCTGGAAAAACCACCTTGCAATTTCTTAC
>JAYTLG010000111.1:0-8700 GCA_043729555.1 Cytophaga sp. | reverse complement strand
ATAGTAAAAAGCTGTAAATCAGCAAAATGTGGTTTGGTCTTGCAAATTACCAACAGTTCTTAATCGAAACGCTTCAAGGGATTTAAATCTTTGGAGCATTCGGTGCTTGTTGAAAGGTTTTTCTTGCCAATATGTCGCCTCGATGTAGCTGACTTAGCTGATGTTCCTTAACAACAAGCTTACACGTTAGTTGCAAATTTATTCATTTGCAATTGTGTCAACCTGAATTATATTTCCTGTTCTGCTATAAATCCTACGTTCGGTCGCATGCTCCAATTTCGGATTGTTGGTGACAAAGCGTAAATAAGTATAAGACTCCAATTTTCTAAACCCATACTTATCTATCGCGAATAAAGTCGATGACCAATTGTAATTGCATCTTACCTGTTGGAGTTTCAAATCGATTTCACAATTTCTCATTTTAGCATTCTTGTCATATTCAAGCGTTTTTAAATCAGAATTGTAGAACAAGAAAATAAAATCCGACCCGTAAGTCCCCCCAGTTGGTATCTCAATCACAACGTCTGCATGCCCGTCAGCATTAATATCTAATTTATTTTGGCTTATTTCTGTCGAGCTAATACTGCAATCTATATGTAGAATTTTTTCGAATTTGTTTTCTGTGAATTTATAAACCTTCGTTGTGGAGTCGACTAAGATTGCAAATTTTTGATCTTCACTCTTAAAAATGCTCATGTAAATAATACCTGGAGCCGACTGACTTAATGAGTCTGCATTTTTGTAAAAGTCTAAAGTAGTTTCATAATTTGATGCACATAATTTCAATGAATCTATGGCTTGCCCGTTGTCATTGGTTCGAGTATAAACATATGTAACATTATCACATGTTGAATTTGTTTCGTTTTGCATGCTCGTGTTGGTAGAGCATGCGCTAAAGCATAAAAGAATTCCGAAGCTGAATAATAAGTGTTTCATAATATAATATGCCGTGGTTATGTCGCCGAACGATATGTTTAGAGCCGATTACTTTTTAAATTCAATCAACTTTACACCATCCCAACGAAAGCGCTTTTCGATATCTTTGTTGCCTTCGTCATATCCATATTCCATTTCCGTAAAAATAATATTCTCCTTTTCAGGATCAACTGGAAGTTGAAGGTGTGTGTCATGACCTGCCTCAACATCGCCATCTTCTGCAAACTGCGCTGTTTTATACAGCATATCAAATTTGCCATTTGCATCTATTATATAACTCTGATTATTGGAGCATCCACAACAATTACCATTGCTGTTTAAATAGATTAAAAGGTCCGTATTTTTCCATAGTTTGGAGTTGATGTAACCCACATAATCGATGTAAGCAAATTTAATTTCAAATGTATCAATCATTATTTTTTGATGTGCATCATATTTATATATGATTGTAGATTCATTGTCCTCTGTATTGTTTTCTCTAATGAAATACTGGATTTGATTATTTTTTGAAGATAGAAATGAATATAGCGCAACATCTTTCGTTTGAAGATAAGCAGTGTCTCCTTCATGCTCAATCAAAATCCAGTCGCTCACATGACTATCCTTAATAGGAATAATTGCTGTGTTGAAATCAATATAGCGCAGGACGTTGCTTAAGGTATCAGGCTTAGAATAAACGGGTGTTTGTTTTGAAAAAGTAACCGGATTTACAACACGTTTATAGTGTAATCGATATTCTAGTAACGTTGTTGAGTCACTCGGTTTAATTGTTAAAGAAGTATCAACTATTGCAATTGAATCAATCGATTCAGCACTTGTCTTTTCTGGATTATGTTCAGAACAAGAAAATAAAAGTAGACCTATTAGAACAATTAAATGGTTTTTCATTTTAATGGTGGTTAATAACCAAAAACTCTCAAAGGGTTTAAAACCCTTTGAGAGTTCGCTTGTCATCGATACTATCTATTTCCATTTGGAATTTGTTTCCACTAATCTTCCATCAACACATCAATCAACTCAACCACCGCTTTACTCATGCTGTTGTTGTTGTCGAGTAGTGGATTGATTTCTGTAAACTCCCACAAGCGAATATTTTTTAAACGCTTCAAGGTATCAACCACCTGTTTTGCTTCGGGCATTAAAAGACCGTTGTAAACTGGCGTGCCTGTACCTGTAGAAATACTTGTATCTAGTACATCCACATCAAAAGAAACGTAGACGGCATCGTATTTTTCAAAATACAAAACGGCATGATCTAAAATAGCTGTTAAGCCTTTTGCCTTTACATCATACGGACTATAATGATTCAATTTATAATCACGTATCAAATGATATTCTTGTATTTCAAAATCGCGTAAGCCGATAAAGAAAATATCTTCCGGACCAATTTTAGGAGTTAAACGACTAGCGCCACAACGTTTCAATTCTTCCCAAAAAGGTTTTAATCCTTCGTCGACTGTGCTTCTGGAAAGTTCGGTGTTGTCGTAGCCCATACATGCCGACAAAGACATGCCATGAATGTTGCCCGATGGTGTGGTGTATGGTGTATGCAAATCTGCATGTGCATCAATCCAAATAACACCTAATTTTTTATCTACACCAATGGCTTCGCGCACTCCAGCCATAATACCAATGGCATTGCTGTGATCGCCACTAATAATTAATGGATATTGTATTTTTACAATCGCCGCAATTTCTTTGGCGGTATTATTATTTAATTCCGATAAAACTTTTGCGTATTTGCCTTGTGCGTAGGGGCCAACATCTCCTCTTTTTGAAGGGAAGCTGTTCAGTATTTTTGTAGGGAATTTTTTCAATATCTGCTGTCCACGTTCGGCATCGGCAACCATCAATGCATCTAAGGCTAATGATGTACCCCATCGTTGTGCACCTATATCAGAAGGCACATGAACAAGTATCTCTGGCTTTTTCATAATTTTACGGTTCAATCTTATTTGTAATGATACGAAATCCTTTCTACATTGATATAAAAATAAGCCGACCTTTTATGGTAAAATATGCATTTTCAATCCTTCTATTTTCGATTGCCGTTTTTATTGGTTGCGTCGGAAATAAAAAAATTGCTCCTAACAGAATAGCAAAAGACACCTTAGTGCTCGCGGAACCTATTAGTTCAATAATCCATCCATACAACAATGTTAATTTTCAGCTTGCGCTTTCTAAAAAAAACATAACTTTTTATGCAATCGATTCGATTAATAGTTGGGAGCTATTCATTTCAAAAGATACGAACATTACATTTTTAATAAATGATGTTCAATATTTCTTCTCAAATTCAATGCATTCGAATCAAGGTGATTCAATCATCAAATATTATTCCTTAAATGGGAATCAACGTGTACTTATATTAATTGAAGAAAAACCATATACTACTCGTTTAAAAAAATCCAATTATCCATTTTCTGTAAAGGTGTTTCTGAAAAATTTAGATTCTGATACAGAGTATAACGGTGATGGCTTTTACGTTACCAATCCAAACATCCACGACATTTGGGTGCTGGATAGTTTAAATGGACAAAAAATAAAGCATGAGTATTTTCTTTTGGGTTTGCCTCAATTAGAATTCCATTTGGATGGCGGACGTATGATGGGCTTCGGAGGATGCAATGAACTCGAAGGTATATTTTATACTATAGAAGATGAAATCCAATTCAACTCATTGGTAGGGTCGCCACAAATTTGTGGTAAAGCAAATGATGAACACGTTTTTTTAAACACAATACAATATAAACGGTTTCTTTATACCATTGAAAATTTACGTTTGCGTTTTACACACCGAGACGGCTCTGTCATAGTCTTTCGGAAAGTGGATTAATTTTTCTTATTACCTTCAATTTGTTCATGAACCAATACCTTTGCATAAATGGAAGTCATCGGTAGTAAGCGGGTGTTAACCACAGAAAATTTCTAAGACTTCTTGTAAAATAAAAATGCCCTTCAAAATTTGAAGGGCATTTTTATTAAATCCATTTTATTATTCTTAATAGAATATAAATTCAGAAGAATTGTAAAGTGAAGCGTTTGTAGTTGGATTGACAATAGAAGCATCAATTTTATAGCCATTCGATCCGCAACCGCCATCAAGGGTATATACGCCTGGCCCATCGTAACGATAGCCAGCTGTTGCGCCCCATGTAGCTTTCGTATAACCAAGTGTATATAAAATGCCACTCGTGAAATAAGAAGTAAATTCAACTTTCCCTTGTTTCAATGTATAAGGTCCAGCATAAGATGTTCCACAATTTTCCCATCTAAAAGGTGTTGGTACATTGCATACAAACTTGTCATTTTTCATGCTCATGCCCATTTCGGTAACATTGTTATAGGTACCTGTCATGTGACTATTATTTGCAGCTAACAAAGTGTCCCCTTCCACTTGTAAGGTAATTCCTGTAACCGTCCCTGGTGTATTTTGATAAGTCTTTTTACGGAACACTTTCCACGACCTGTCAAAACCAGATGCACCCAAGGTATCAAACGTCAATGTTAAGTCGCCGCGTACTGTATGTATTACTTCCGCATTCGGTGTATTTGTAAACAACGTCAATAAAGTACCGCCGCTAACATTTGTCGTATAGGTAGTGCCATTATAAATAACCGATTGATTGGAATGTGTATACAACACTTTATAGTTGGTATACACAATTCTCAACTTTGCACCTGCATCTGAAAACTTAGTACCTGACACCAAGGTGACGTCAATTGTTCCGCTCAACACACGTGACCCGCAATTAATGCCGCTTGCCGAATAATTAATTGTGAAGTTGTTTGTATTAAATGTTACCGAACCACAAGGCAATATTGTGTTTGTACCTGTTGTTCTCAAATTTGCTGAAGTAGCATACTCATTCGAGTTATAGACATCTTCAATATCATCGTAAGAACTTTGTAAGCCATTACGTGCGCCCGCATCATCGGCCTTTGAAGGGTCTTGATACATGGGTGGCTCCACTGGGTCGGCCTTTTTACAACTCAGTACAGATAAGAATGCAAGACCTAAGGCGATGCTATAAATTATTTTTTTCATATACATAAAGATTATGTGGGGTTAAAAATTAATTAAATTCAATAATTGTGCCAATGAAACAAACACTGCCTACTAATATACGTACATTGGTGGAATGAAGTTTGGACAATTCCAACAATGGAATTAAATTTCCGTGATTAGCTGTTTTTTTAAAACTGTCATATCCTTCTATTATATAGCTAAATATATTTTAAATGAATTTTTTTAAATTGTTTTGTGTTGAAAGTCAAATCACCTACGTGTATGAAAAAATCAATATTTTATATTTTAATATCGTTCTTATTTCTCATCAGTTCTGGTTCGGTATGGCGTAAACACGCTGCTAAATCCGAAACAATAAAGCTCGTCTATGTTTATGACGCCTTGTGTGGCTGGTGTTACGGCTTTGGCCCTGTAGTTGAAAAAATTGAAAAAGAATTTAAGGGCAAAGTAGCTATAGAAATTATTAGTGGCGGTATGGTTATGGGCGATCGTATTGCCCCAATCGGAAACATGTCTGAATACATCCTTCAAGCCATTCCCCATTTGGAACATGCTACAGGCGTAACATTTGGTGCACCCTACATTGCATTGGTTGAAAAAGGCACCTATGTTACTTCTTCTGAAAAGCCTTCGATTGCTTTGTGGGTCTACAAATCGTTTACAAGCGACCGTGCCGTTGAATATGGCTATGGCATTCAAAAAGCATTTTATATGGAAGCTAAGGATTTAAACAATGATTCGCTTTATGCCAATTTGGCTATACCTTTTGGTATTGATCGCAATCAATTTTTACAACGAATGCAAGATTCAACATATTTGAAACAAGCGCAAGAAGGTTTTAAACGTGCGGCTGACTTGGGTGTAACTGGCTATCCCACGTTGTTAGAAAAAAAAGGTGATGCCTATGTGCAAATAACCGAAGGCTACAGGGACTATGCTCCTATCGAAAAACATTTGTTGAAACGTTTGAAGACGAGGTCTGCAGAATAAAATTTAACAATTCGTATACCTCTGCATCCCTATTTAAACCATGCAAAGAAGTAAATTTATTAAAAATAGTGCATTTGCAAGTACTGCTATGATTGGTTTACATCAATTTGCTCGCGCTTGGGATAATGAACCAAAGCTTGATGCTGTTATGCCTGTTCTATTTGTGGGTCATGGCAATCCAATGAATGCGATTGAACAAAATAAATTTAATGCAACTTGGAAAGACTTAGCTAAAACACTACCAACGCCCAAAGCCATCATGGTGGTATCGGCACATTGGGAAACCGTTGGAACAAAAGTAACGGCGATGGCAAAACCAAAAACCATACACGACTTCGGCGGTTTTCCGCAAGCATTAAACGAAGCCCAATATCCTGCACCTGGTTCTCCGGAATTGGCCAAAGCAACTAAAGTTTTATTGTCAAAATGGGAAGTACATGAAGATCAGGATTGGGGATTGGACCATGGTACTTGGTCGGTATTGATGCCGATGTATCCCGAAGCAAACATTCCTGTTTATCAAATGAGTCTGGATGTACGCAAAAAACCAGAAGAGCAATTTGCAATGGCAAAAGATTTATATGAATTGCGTAATCGTGGTGTGTTGATTATTGGTAGTGGCAACATTGTACACAACTTGCGTATGATACAAATGAATGACACTGGATATGACTGGGCAAATGCGTTTAATACAACTGTCAAGTCAATTATAAGCACAAGTGATGATTATTCGAAATTGGTGCAATATCATTCGCTTGAAAATAATAAGTATGCCGTGCCTACACCCGAACATTATTTGCCCTTATTGTATTCCTTGGGTTTGAAAACCAAAACAGATACAGTATCCTTTTTTAACGACACCACAACTAATGGTTCCATTTCGATGACAGGTGTATTGATTCGGTCTGTTTAATTGCGGTTTTGTTTAAAACAAAATATAATTATTGTTGACTCTCTTTTCGAATCTTGCTGTGGTGTCTGCTGTATAAGAAATAAATAGCAACACCGATTGCCATCCATACAATAAGACGAATCCATGTATCTGTCGGAAGTGCATACATCAGATACAAACAAATACCAATACCCATCAAAGGTACAAAAGGTACCCATGGCGTACGGAACGCTCTTGGAGCATTGGGTTGCTTCTTACGCAATACCAATACACCTACACATACCAATACAAAGGCAAAAAGAGTACCAATGCTTGTCATCTCTCCTACTACAGATACAGGAACCAAGCCTGCGAACAAGCTAACCAATACGGCAAATAAAATATTCGATTTCCATGGAGTCTGATATTTCGGATGTACTTCTGAAAAAATTGCAGGCACCAAGCCATCTTTAGACATACTAAAGAAAACACGTGATTGTCCCATTAGCAACACCATAATTACGGACGTATAACCCGCAAGAATTGCAATGATGATTAACTCTTGAAAGAAGGCATAAGGCGTAGCAGCAATAGCTAATGCAACTGGTGCTGCCTCTCCTCTAAATAATTGATAATTTTCTAAACCAGTCATTACATATGAAAACAATACATACAAAATAGTACATATTGCGAGCGAACCTAATATGCCAATTGGCATGTCACGTTGTGGATTTTTTGCTTCTTGCGCTGCGGTAGAGACAGCATCAAAACCAATGAACGAAAAGAATACCACTGCGGCTCCTGTCATTACACCTGTCCATCCAAAGTGTTCGAATGCGCCTGTGTTAGCAGGTATATAATCTGCATGATTTGCAGGATCCATGTAACTCCAACCCAATATAATGAATGCGATTACAACGGTAATTTTAAGCGCTACAATAACACTGTTCAATTTTGCGGATTCGTTCATGCCGCGAATCAAAATCAAAGACATTAAACAGGTAATAAAAATTGCAGGAATATTAACGATGCCGTGTATTTCAACTCCATTGACTACACTCGTTTCAAACGGTGACATCATCCACTGATATGGAATATTGTCTACGCCCAGTTTTTCTAGCAGTTTAATTAAGTAGCGCGACCAGCTAATAGCAACGGTTGCTGCGCCTACCGCATATTCTAAAATCAAATCCCAGCCAATGATCCATGCAATAAATTCGCCCAATGTTGCATACGAATAGGTATAGGCGCTTCCCGCAATTGGTAGCATAGATGCAAATTCAGCATAACACAAGCCTGCAAAAGCACAGCCCAAGCCTGCAATCATAAAAGAAATGGTTACCGCTGGACCAGCATTTTCTGCTGCCGCAATACCTGTCAAAGAAAAAATACCAGCTCCTATAATAGCTCCAATACCAAGCAAAACAAGGCTAGTTGCACCAAGGGTCTTTTTCAGCTCTCCTTTTTCTTCTTTGAGAATGGATTCGATGCTTTTCGTTTTAAACAGGGATGAGAACATGTTTCGTTTTTTCGTTTTGTAAAACGAAAGTACAAGATTTTGTCCAAACTAAAAATTACTGAGTAGACAACATGCAGATTCAATGTGCTACTGCCTACTATTTTTTTATTATATGATAGTACTTTAAAAATTTAATTGCGTAAAAAGACCTTCGAACAAGCATGTATCATAAAACGCAGCGGATTAAAAAAAGCGTTTGGTAGCAATTGAAATTTTATACAATGAATACCCTTTAAATAAAAAAGTTTCGTTGATTTGTAGTGCCCCCAAAAGGTTAGACAAATTTAATAATTATTAATGATTATTAATGATAAAAATGAGCTCGGTAATTTACCGGGCTCATTCCGTTTAAAC
>JAYTLG010000110.1:0-3134 GCA_043729555.1 Cytophaga sp. | reverse complement strand
TACCACCGATGATGCTGCTATGTCCAACAATGGTGTCGCCACCAAGAATGGTTGCACCCGCGTATATGATCACATTGTCTTCAATACTTGGGTGTCTTTTTGTATTTGCTTTATCTTTCGAAACGCTCAATGCACCTAGTGTTACACCTTGGTAAATTTTTACATTGTCGCCAATGATGGATGTTTCACCAATTACAATGCCTGTTCCGTGATCGATGTAGAAATTTTTACCAATCGTAGCGCCTGGGTGAATATCTATACCTGTTTTGCTGTGTGCAAATTCCATAATGATGCGGGGCACCAATGGAATGTTTAAATGATATAAGGCGTTGGCTAAACGATAAAATGCAATGGCATAAAATCCTGGATACGCACGAATCACTTCAAACTCTGAACGTGCTGCTGGGTCTCCATTTAAAATGGCTTGTATGTCTAATAATAGTTTATCATAAATAACAGGCAATTGATTCATAAACGACGAAGACAGTTCCTTTGCAGGAGCAGATAAATCTTTTTGCATGGCAGATAATAAACGACTTAATTCTTTTTGATATGCGCCCATTTGAATTTCAATATCGGCCACCTCTTTATATTGGTCTTGCGTTTGTTCTGGAAACAAGGTTAACAATATGCGCGTAACTAAGGTGCATATTTCTGAAGTAGAAGGAAAGGTGCCTGCTTGTTGATGTTTCTTAAGAAGTATTTCGAGGAATTCCTTATTCATAGTCGTATTTGTAATTAATGGGCAATTTATTGTTTTATTTATCCGCTAACAAATAACACCAATCTTAGTTCCTAAATAAACTTTTATGGTAAATTAGTAGTTGTAAGGTAGGATAAAAAATAATTATGAGCACATTTTTGATAGAAAAGGTTGGTTTACAAGAATCTCAACAGTTTAGTACCTTATTTGTTGATTATATAAATCAAGCAGTACAAACACAAGGTTTGTATGAATACCTTCCCAATCTAGATGGTTTATCGACTGCTATTCAAGATCGGTCAAAGTTTCCCATAAATCGAAACGTGTTGGTTGAACGTTTGCTTGCTCAATATCAAGGCATCCCCGCGTCTGAATGTGTACAGAAAAACATCGCCTTATTAGCAAACGAAAATACGTTCACCATTACCACTGGCCATCAATTGTGTTTAGGAACTGGGCCTTTGTATTTGATTTTAAAAACATTGAGTTGCATTAAAATTTGTGAAGGCTTAAAAGCAAAACATCCAGAGGAAAATTTTGTACCTGTTTTCTGGATGGCATCCGAAGATCACGATTCAGAAGAAATAAATCATTTTTATGTTTTTGGGAAAAAATACACTTGGGAAACCAATCAAACGGGTGCTGTGGGACAATTTAATACTGCTGGTATTGTTGACTTGTTGGATACTATAAAAGATATTCCCGAGTGGTTGAAAGAGGCTTATGCGTCCTCATCTACATTGGCTGAGGCCATACGTAAAGTCATGCATTATTTGTTTGCGGCATATGGCTTGGTGGTTATTGACGGCGATGATGCATTATTGAAAAAAGAATTTTCAGCTATAATCGAAAAGGAATTGTTTGATCAAGCAGCTGTTGGTGTAATGAATCAAACCAATGCAACGATTATAGAAAATGGATATTCCACACAGGTGCATCCAAGAGATATAAATTTATTTTATTTACAAGCGGGCAAACGTGATCGTATTGAAAAACAAGCCGATCGATTTGTGGTATTAAATTCAGATGTTTCTTTTTCAGAAGAAGAAATCAAAAAGGAAGTCGCACAATACCCCGAGCATTTTAGTCCGAATGTGGTGCTGCGTCCCTTATACGAAAGCGCCATATTGCCCGATATTGCCTATGTCGGCGGACCGGGAGAAATTGCTTATTGGTTGCAGTTGAAAGAAGTATTTTCGGCTTATAATACGTTTTTACCCGTTGTGTTTCCACGGATGTTTTCAGGCGTGTTGAGTAACCAACAAAAAAGTAAATTAGAAAAAGCGGGTATTACATTATCTGAACTATTTTTATCGGAGTTCGATTTAAAACAAACCATTGTTTCGAAACAAATTCAAGAAAATATTTCGATTGAAAAACAATCGCACGATATAACAACAGCTTTTGATGGTATTGCTAGCATCGCTTCAACGGTCGATGCGTCCTTGCAATCTTGGGCCGAAGCAGAGAAAGCAAAAGTTCGAAAGCAGTTAAGCGATATCGAAACGAAATTGCGTAAAGCGGAAGAACGCAAACACGAAGAAGTAATTAAATCTGTAATGGGCATACGTGATAAAATACTTCCTGGAGGAAAATTGCAAGAGCGACAAGAGTCGGTATTTACGTTTTTAGTGAACGATGCAGATTTAATTCAGAAGATGTATGCGTCCTTAGACCCATTCGATATTCAGATTCAAATTTGTTGTTATGAATAAGGCTGGTCTCCGTAAGATATATACTGCAAAGCGCGACGCCTTAAGCCTTTCACAAACGGCTGAAGGCAGTCGCTTGATTGCGCTGCGATTTATTGAATCGGATATTTGGAAGGGCTGTACCGTCATTCATGTGTTCAGTTCCATTCCCAATAAAAAAGAAGTGGACACCACATTCATCATACATTATTTTCAAGCAAATCATCCCGAAATAAAACTCTGCACATCGATTATTGCAGATAATGGAATTGATTTAATTCATTCTTACATATACAACGAAACAACCTATAAGCAGAACAAATGGGGCATTCCCGAACCTGTAGAACGTGTTTTATTAATTGAAACGGAAATTGATTTGGTTTTACTTCCGCTTTTGGCTTTTGATGTAAAAGCTAATAGAGTAGGGTATGGTAAAGGTTTTTACGATCGATTTTTAAGAAACTGCAAAACTTCTGTTATAAAAGTCGGCTTGAGTTTATTCGAACCTACAGAAGACTTGATTGATACAGATGCTTGGGACGTGCCGATGGATTGGGGGGTGACGCCGATAGAAGTTTTACAGTGTAATTTATAAATCAATTACTCCATTTGTAAATAATCAAAAAAAAGAGTGGTCCCAATTGTAGTGCCCCCAAAAGGTTAGACAAATTTAATAATTATTAATGATTATTAATGATAAAAATGAGCTCGGTAATTTACCGGGCTCATTCCGTTTAAAC
>JAYTLG010000109.1:0-19836 GCA_043729555.1 Cytophaga sp. | reverse complement strand
CCATTCCGTAAATGAAAGGCTTCAGCGTACTGCCAGGCGAACGAATGGAATTGACACCATCTACTTGTCCTTCAAATGTAATATCGTTAAAATCTTGGGATCCAATATAAGCTTCAGTCTTTTTGGTTTCGTTGTTAAAAACAATAATGGCGCTGTTGTGTATGGCTAGCTGTTTGATGCGTACCATGTAGTTTTCTAAAATAATCTGAATACGTTCTTGTGTAGTCAGTTTTATGTTGGTATTAATTTCTGTTAACGACGGATATTTTTTATGCAAACGAATGCTTAAGTGTTGCGCTTTGCGAGGCAGTGCAATACGTTTCGCATATACATTTTCTTTTAATGCATCTTCAATGTCTTCGTTGTTGAAAAGTCCTTCTTCCTTGAAACGATTTAGCCATTTGTTGCGCTCGATCATTAACTTGTCGGCGTGTCGTTGCGGGTTTAAGGATACGGGTCTGTTAGGAATGATGGTTAGCGAGACGATTTGTGCCAAACTTAATTGCTCCGGCGATTTTTGAAAGTATAGGAGCGAGGCTGCTTTTACACCTTCAATGTTCGAACCATACGGAACGTAGTTGATGTACAATTCTAAAATTTCTTCTTTCGAATAGTTCCATTCCAACTGCAGTGCTCTAAACAGTTCTACAAATTTATTTAGATAGGTGCGGTCGCGTGGCTCTAACAGTCGTACTACTTGCATCGTGATGGTGGATGCTCCAGACGTTTTTTTGTTTTGAACTACGTTGTTGAATGCAGCGCGTGCAATGGCAACAAAATTGATACCTGGGTGGTAATAAAAGTATTTGTCTTCTTTGTTTATGAATGCGGTCTTTAAGTCGGGATGCATTTCATCGCTTCTGATTTTGAAACGCCACTTGTCATCCTTGCTTAAAAAAGCATGGATGACTTCATTTTTGTCTGATGTAACAACTGTTGAATAGGGGTGTGGTTTCGGCAGTTTGAAAAGGCTATTTAATATAAAGAATAATGCAACAAGGCTTGCAATCGAAATTACAAGCCTTGTTAGTACTTTTTTATTGAATGTATTTTTTATGATTCGCTGCAGCATGAACTTATTTTGCAGTAATCGTTATCGAACCTGCTCCGTTGTATGAATGATATTCACCATTGTACATGGCATCAGCACTTACAGGTCCCAATTTGAATTTACCTACACTTACTGCACGCACCATATAATAGTAGTAGCGGGTAGTATTTGTTGCCGTTACAAACATGTTGATACGGTCATCACGGATGTCAAAATATTCCGGAGTCGAATTGTTTTTAATCCAACTTACTTCAGAATAATCGTTCAAGCGTGGATTTTCAATTTCGAAACCTGCAGGCAACATATCTGTCAATACAATATTTTCAACCGTTGAATTTTCTTTTGCTTGTACAGACAAACGTATTACAACTAAATCATTTTGTTTGAAGGTGTTGTTTGTGATGGGTACACCATAACGATCCATGAATTGTCTTCGTGCAACGATAAATTTATCTTCTTCAACCACAACACCTGTCGAACTTAAACCTTCCGCTTCCCATGAATAATACAAGGTTCCAGTTCCTTTTGCTACAATGGATATGGTATTGTTGGATTGGTTTTTTGTATTCATAAACACACCTGAAGTATAAGAACCGATGCTTGCATTGTTGCTCTTAATGTCTGCCGTTACATTGCTTCCCGCATTTTTACGAGCAATTTTACCTAAAGCAATTAACGCAAACGACGTCTCTTGTGTATTCAAGTAATATTTGTTTTTTAATTGTTCGCTTAAGTGTTTTGCCATCATACCAATCTGACTGTTGGTCGGGTCGTTTTCAACCATTACATCCAACGATATGGCCATGTCACGTATGTAACTGTAATAACTGCCGCTGAAACTATTTATGGATTTTTCACCTTCAAAGCTACTTGGTAGTAGTGTTCTGTAAGATGCTTGATCACCCATACGCAAGTAGGTAGCCGCTAATAAATATCTACTATCGAGTGCCAACATGGATGTGTTTGATTTGTAATAATTCATTACGGATAAATCTTGTTGGTTTTGTAAACTCATTACATACAACGAATAGAATATTTCTTTCGCAGCAATTACACGCGATTGTCTTGCATCGGATGAGTTGTAATACCAATACGTGTATTGACCTTTTTCTTTTACTTTATCTTTCAAATAACTAATCGCTTTGTCAATCACCGAAGCTTGTACATCGTAGCCCGCTTTCTTCGCTTCAATTAAGAAATGTGTCGCATAGGCAGTGCCCCACCAATTGCTTTCATAATGACCTGGCCAGTATGCAAAGCCTCCATTGTATGTTTGCATGGTATAGATTCGGTTAACACCTTCTTGTACCATTTTTTCTGGAGCAATTGCCGTGTAGTTTGCTTGCTTCAATTCCTTCATCAAATCGCGTACATAAATTTGAGGGAAGGCACGAGATGTGGTTTGTTCGATGCAACCGTGGGGGTAGCCAATCAAATAACTTAAGTCTTTCGAGAAGCTAACCATCGGTGATCTACTGACGATGAGCTTGGTACTAGACGTTGACGGAATAAAGTCGTTTGCTACTTTAAAGTTGGCTGTGTTGCCACCTGTTACCGAACCCGATCCGCTTACTTTAAGTAAAGATGTAATCGGACGAACGGTGATGTCGATTACTTCTTTAAACTCTTCGTTGATTGCTTTTACGGTAGTTGTTATTTGAGCCAATCCCATTTTTTGATCTGCGACAACGGTAAAGGTCGCTTGCTTCTCAGAGTTTGCAGGTATTGTTACTTGTTGACTTGAAGTTCCACTAATACGCACATTTCCCGTTAAGCCAATAGACACCGAAGCGGTAATTGGTTTTGTTGTCGTGTTGCTCATCGTTACAGGCATGCTTAACGAATCACCAGGACTTAAGAATCTCGGTACTGCTGTTGAAATAACAATAGGGTCTGCTACCTTCATATTCTTTTCTCCAGAACCAAAGTGGTTGTCTTTGTATGCAACAACCATGATGCGCAAGTCGCCCGAGAATTGTGGGATGTCAATTTCATAGCATACTTCGCCGCTTGAATTTGTTTTCAAGATACCACTCCAGAATGTTACCAGTTTAACCCGCTTATTGGTAAGTGGGTTTGCGCGTTTACTTAAGTTGTAACCATCACCACCAACTTTACTTGTCTTTGTATTGAACTCTGCTAATAGACGTGCGTACACATCATACGAGTTTACTTCCAAGGCACGCTTGCGATAGAAGAAGTTGTATGGGTCTGGTGTTTGTGTGTTTTTTAATTGCAAGATACCTTCATCAATTACCGCAATGGTAACTTGAATATCTGATTCTGCTTTTGTTTTGATGCAGATTTTTTGTTTCGTTTTGGATCTACTACTTGCGACAGCTGTAATTTGTATTGGTAATTTATTCTCCGATTTGTTAACCGAAATATTTTGGAAACCATGTGCAACGGTTAATGGTATCTTTTGGTCGCTGTTTGGCTTAATCAAAGTTGCCGATACATATACGTTTGGCAAGTATTCGTCTTTCAAAGATATGTCTAAGGATGCCGCACGGTTGTTCGTTTGAATAACTTTATATTCATAGATTTGATTGCGTTCGATGGTTACAATCAATTTTCCTTCGAACGGAGTTTTGAATAAGATCTTGGCATTGTCGCCAACATTGTATTCGTTTTTATCTGTCGTGATGTCAACTTTTCCTTCGGTGTTTACTTCAAACGAAGTAGATGAAGTATTGCCCCATCCGTATGCATAGAAGTAGTCAGTTACATAAGACTTCGCATCGGGTGCATACAGGCGCACTTCGTATTCTCCAGATTGTATCGGTATGAAACTAAATGTTTGTCCGGGTTTATTAATCGTAATGGTTCTGTTTTCCATTACAGTCATTTTCTTTTGAGAAACATAGCGGTAATCATCGTCGTATGTTTTTTGCATAACCGTTTGCCATTCGTATTTAATAATTTCAATACGTGCCGATGATGCAACAGCTTCACCTTTTCTGTTTAAGGCAATCATCGGAATGTTAAGCGGTGTGTTGGTGTTTACATAATTGTCAAAGTATTTTAAGCCAAAGAATGTTTCTTGTGTATATACATCAAAGCTGTTTACTTGATGTACCGGTCTGCCTGATTCGTCAAATACGGTTGTAAATACTTTTCCTTGTAGGATACCCGAGTTTTTATATTCTTGAGAGAATGAGAAATCCTGTTTGCCTTTTCCTTCGCTGTCTGTTTTCCCTTCACGCACTTCATTGCTAAATTCATTGTAAGCAGATGCGTTGATGTTGTAGTTGTAGCCCGGGTATTTGGGCGCCGAGAAGTATTTACGTTTTAACGATAATTCCACTTCGTAATTTCTGTTTGCAGCTGGCGGACCAAATAAATTTAATGCTTGCAATGAAGTCGTTAATTTTTCAGTTAAACCTAATTCGGCCTTGTTGATGGTAGAAATAACTTTTATTCTGTCCGGAATAAATTCTTCAACACTAATACTTTTTGAGTTTAATAAAATATTGGTGGATGAATATAATTCGACAGAGTAGGTTCCTGTAACGGTTGTTTCGGGTAGTTTGAATGAAGTAGCAAAGCCACCTTGATTGTCGAGTGTGCCACGTATGTTTTGGAATTCTTTGCCATTTGGCAGGATAACTTTTAATTTAACGGGAACAGCTTTTAATGCATTCCATTTAACATCGCGTACAATGTTGTTGATGTTAACGGTTTCGCCCGGTCTGTAGATATCTCTATCGCTATATACAAAAGCATCATAACCCGTTTCGTTTTCTTTTGCACCGCCTGTTTCGTATTCGGTGTTTTGTACATAACTGTTGTTGAAATTTATGTAGTTGAAATCATTGCCATTTGTAGCAGTGATCATACGAACATTAAAGTTTTTGATTTTGCTTTTTAAGTCGGTGATGTGAGCAACACCGTTGCCATCTGTTTTTGTAGTAAATACAGTTTGGTTGTTGTGGCTGATTAAATTAATCTCTACATCCGCAAGCGCTTCGTTGTTGATGATGGAGTTTGCCATAATCAACATGTCATCCTTTCCTTGTTTTGCCAACAAGCCAATATCCGAAATTGAAACAAACTTCGAGTCGCGCAACCATTGATCTTCCGTTGAATTTACTTTTACAACATAAATACCTTTGAATTGACTGATGTCACTAAAGTCTACATTTAACAACGATGTGCCGTTTATCTTTTTTAAATTTTTGGTATCTATTTCTTTTGTATATACGACGTCTCCAATCTCTTCTAAACCGTAGTAAGAAGTACCATAGTCGCTATAATAATATTCCTCATCATAATAATCATCGTAACCATTATAGCTGTTGTTGTTTTTGAAAAATGATAGAATGTTGTTTGCATAAACTTTGTAAATCGTAACCGTAACTTTAGGTACATTAACAATACGCACAGCTATGTTTTTGTTTCCTTTACTGCTTAAGTAAACACCTTGTTTTGAAATAAAACTAATAGCTGGCTTGGGGGTGCCAAATAAAATCGTTTCGGTATAATCGCTTTTTAATGTGCCACCAAAAATACCTTGCAATTCTTTTTTGATTGTTAGTTCGTATGCTTCGCCATTACTGAAATCGCCTTTGATATAAAATCCAGCTCCTTGCTTTTCAATCGTGAAAGCCGATTTCGGATCTAATTCAACAAGTGCTTCAATGTCTGTAGTTGCAATTTCTTGATTGGTACTTACATTGATATAACCTTCCTTGTCCGAAAATTCAGCTATAACACCTGTGATTTGGAAAGTGCCTTTTGCAGTAATAAATGTTTCGAACGTTATTTTATCTTTTGTGATATAACTACTTTCTGTACACTTCAAACCTGGATTGATGGTAACGACAGCTTTTTTATTGTCGAATGAAACGCTTGATTCTGAAATTCCAATTTCAATAACATTGTTAATGGTAGACGTGTAAATGTCTATAGGTTGCTTGGCGCCATCAATGGACACGGTCAATAAATCTTTTAATTGAGCAGGAGTTACGATGTAATTGAACGTAATGCTCATGCGAATTTCATTCACAGATTTATTGCTTTCTTTTTTAATCCAATAATTATTTACTTCTGCGATGTTTAAATAAGGTGTGTGGAATTGAAAAGATATTTCATCGCCGAGAGATAATTTTTTATCCGGAGCTTCCTTTAAAATCAATTCCGAAATTTCTGCTTTGTAATCAGTACTGGCTGCAAAGGCATTGGTGGGAGAGAAGGTGAGTTCATTTGTGGCCGTCCATTTAAACATACCTTTTACAGCAGGCGTAAATGTGATTAATTGATTTTCTGTCCACGAATCTAATGCACTATCGCCAACAATATCTTCTGTGAATGTTATTACAATATTTTGTTGAAGATTTATTTCTTCTGAAATATTGGTTTCTTTGATTTCAATTTCTCCTTTATTGCCACAAGAAAATAAGGAAACGAGCATAAAGAATGCTGCGAAAGTTTTTAAAATAGATTGCATAAAACGGTCGTGTTAAAAAGTAAACGACTGAAAGTACAAAATATTTAAATGGAAATGAAATTAGGTAGCGGGTACGTGTACTACTTTTTTTGTATCGAAAAATTCTTCTTCAAAAAAGATGTTTAGGTCGTATTCAAAGGCTGGTCGGTTCAATTCTTGAATCTCTTCATCCAAGTCGCCACCTTTTAAATAAAGGACGCCATTTTTCAAATCATTGAATTGCTTCATGTCGAATTTCTTGCTCACCCAAGACCAGAAGGGCTTAAAACGGGTTACTGCACGACTTACAACAAAGTGGAATCTGTCGGGCACATCTTCAGCACGACCATGGGTAGCCGTTACGTTGGTAATGCCAGCGCCAGCACAAACTTCTTGTACGACTTTGATTTTTTTACCGATTGAATCTACTAGATGGAATTCGCATTCTGGGAAAAGAATGGCTAGAGGAATGCCTGGGAAACCACCACCCGTACCAACATCTAAGATGCGTGTGCCAGGCTTGAAGGCCATCACTTTTGCAATGCCTAAAGAGTGTAAGATGTGGCGTTCATATAATTGATCAATATCTTTACGCGAAACAACATTGATTTTCTCGTTCCACTCCGTATATAACGCTTTAAGCGCCGCAAATTTTTCAATTTGATCGGGACTTAAATGCTTGAAATATTTTTCAATGATTTCCAAAATAGGAGCGCTTGATGCGTATTAAATAGAATCTTTACGATTTTTTACTAAATCTAACAACAATTCGCGTGCACGGTGTAGTTGTGCTTTAACCGTACCTAATGGGGCAGAGATAGCGGTTGCAATTTCTTCATACGACAACTCTTCAAAATAACGCAGACGTACCAATGTCTGATATTTCGGAGGTAGCATGCTTACTACTGCCTGTACAATTTCTATTTTTTGAGCTTTGATGGTTTCTTCAAATGGCGTTAGACTACTGTCTTTAATGTCCATTTCAGTGTTGTCACCATTATCATCTTTGTAGGTAGATGAAATGCTCGTTGTAACAAGTTTCTTACGACGAATAAAGTCAATACAGTTGTTTGTTGCTATTCGAAACAACCACGTACTGAAGGTATAGTCGGGATTGAATTTGTGTAAATTTTTAAAAGCCTTCGCAAATGCTTCGATGGTTAAATCTTCAGCATCATCCACATTACGAATCATTTTTAGAATCATGTGGTAGACAGGTTTCTTGTAACGAGACATCAACTCAGCATATGCTTTTTCATCGCCCGTTGACTTCGCTCTTTCTACAAGTAAAAAGTCTTTTTTTGCTTTTTCTGAAAATTCTCTTCCTTCGGGAAGGTCATTCGTTACTTCCATTTTTTTATAGGTACTGCAAGATTATAAATTCCTGCAAATAGTAGATAAATCAAATATGTTACTTCAGCAATTGCCAGAAAGAATATAGATAGCCTTATGTTCCATTTATATCCAATCCCCACAAAAATACTTATAAATATACATGTTCTCAAAATATAAATGGTCATAACGACTTCTAAATTGAGGGTGAAAAAACAATAAAAGCACAAAAAATGGAATAGAGCACTCGTAAGTGGGTATATCCCTAAGCCCATCAACACTGCAAGTGGATATTGTTTGCCGGCATGCAGGTGGCGGTGTTTTTGACGCCACCATTGTGTGTAAGTTTCTGATGGTCTGCTTATTGTAAAGCTATTTGGATTTGTGGCAACGCTTGTGTTTTTTGAAAATGCAATACTTTGAATTAATAAATCATCGTCTCCGCCGAGGTGATACCCGTATTTTCCAAAACCTTGATTGTTGATAAATAATTCTCTAGCGTACAGTAAATTTCGACCTACAGCCATATACGGTTTCCCCATTTTGGCCCACGAACTATATTGAATTCCTGTAAATAGTGTTTCAAATTGAATGAAAAAATTCAAAAAGGTGAATTTTTGCTGGTACATGGACAAACCCAAACAAACCTGTTTGTTGTTTTTTGCCAGCATCATTTCTTCTATCCATTTGTTACTAACAGCGTAACAATCTGCATCTGTAGCCAAAATCCATGGGTGCTTGGCTATTTTTATGCCTTCAGTAAGGGCCGCTTTTTTAGGCTGTAATCCGTCAGTTTGAGTATGAATCTCGAGTATGTGCAAGGCTGGATGCGTAATCGACTTTAAATACCCTATACTTTCGTCGGTACAACGATCGCACACCACAAGAACTTCAAAATTGGGATATTCCTGATTGAGTATGGTCGGCAAAAAAAGCTTCAGATTTTCGTATTCGTTGTGTGCTGCAATAATAACGCTAACTCCTTCATTAATAGCAGTGGGTGCAGTTTTGTTTTTATGAAAAGCAACAACCAATGCCATCACAAGTAGATATACAATCGAGATTGTACCACTAGCAATTAAAAGCATTTCAATAAAAGATTGGTTGTTCAAAGGCGTTTTTTTATTCAATAATAAATAAATAAAAGTAATTTAGCGTAATTAAAGTAATTCTATGTTTTATAAAGTTGAACATACTGATCCAGGAACCAATGCCCGTGCTGGTGTTGTAACCACAGATCACGGTACATTTGAAACACCGATTTTTATGCCTGTAGGTACCGCAGGTACTGTAAAAGCAATGCACCAACGCGAGTTAGAGCAAGAAGCAAATGCACCCATTATACTAGGAAATACTTACCATTTATATCTGAGACCAGGCTTGTCGATCATTGAACAAGCAGGTGGTTTGCATAAGTTTATTGGCTGGGACCGCGCGATGTTAACCGACAGCGGAGGTTTTCAAGTATACTCCTTATCAGGCATTCGTAAGATCAATGAAGAAGGAGTAAAATTCAAATCACACATCGATGGTTCGGCGCACTTTTTTACACCAGAAGGAGTGATGGATATTCAGCGCACCATTGGTGCAGATATTGTAATGGCTTTCGATGAGTGTACACCGTATCCGTGTGAATACGAATACGCACGCAAGTCTATGGAAATGACCCACCGTTGGTTGGGTAGATGCGTAACGCGCATGAAAGAAACAGAACCGAAGTATGGCTATACACAACATTTATTTCCAATCGTTCAAGGGAGTGTTTATAAAGATTTGCGTTTAAAGTCGGCTGAAGTTATTGCTGAAGCAGGTTGTGTAGGTAATGCGATTGGCGGCTTGTCTGTTGGCGAACCTGCAGAAGAAATGTATGCCATGAGCGAATTGGTTTGTTCTGTTTTGCCAAAAGACAAACCACGTTACTTAATGGGTGTAGGTACTCCTGAAAATTTATTGGAGAACATTGCTTTGGGTATTGATATGTTTGATTGTGTAATGCCAACACGTAATGCGCGTAATGGTATGTTGTTTACCACACACGGGATAATTAATATTCGTAATAAGAAATGGGAAAATGATTTTTCTCAAATCGATAGCGGTTTAGATATTTTTATAAATAAATATTATTCAAAAGCATATTTGCGTCATTTAGTTCACAACAATGAAATGTTGGGTGCACAAATTGCAACCATTCAAAATATTAGTTTCTATTTGTGGTTGATGCGCGAAGCACGTAAACAAATAGTAGCTGGCACGTTCCGTGAATGGAAAGAACGTATGGTAAAACAGTTTATGCAACGTTTATAAGGTTTTTGGAAGTGAAAAAACTGGATGTATATATCATAAAGAAATTCTTAGTAACCTACTTTTTTGTAGTGTTAATGCTTATGCTTGTCATCACTGTTATTGATATAACAGAAAAGATGGAAGATTTTATGAAGCATGATTTAAGTCCTGGTTTTGTTTTGGTTGAATATTATTTTGCCTTCATTCCATACATGGCAAACTTATTAAGCCCCATAACTATTTTTATTGCAACCATATTTGTTACTGCCAATCTTGCTGCACGTACCGAAATTATTGCCATGCTGAGCAGTGGGATGAGTTTGATACGAATTATGTTTCCCTTTTTTATCGGATCCTTGCTTGTTGGCTTAATGGTTTTTTACTTGGCAGGATGGTTGATTCCGCATGGCAATAAAGCGCGTATCGAGTTTGAGAAAAAATACATTAAGAATTCGTATTTCTACGACGGAAAAAATGTTCATATCAAAACTACACCAACTACTTATGTGTATTTAGAAAGTTATAACAGCGATGTGAATATTGGGTATCAATTTACCTTAGAAACCGTGGTTGATAATAAATTGGTTAGCAAATTGAAGGCTGGCCGCATTTCTTGGAATGAAAAAATTCAGAAATGGAATGTTGAATCCTTTTTTATTCGTCGATTTGATAACAATGGAAAAGAAGAAGTTTTTCATGGACAGAATAAAGATACCGTGTTGACAATTACACCAAAAGATTTTGAAGATACCTATATGTTGTATGAAACATTCGACATGTTTGAGTTGGATGATTACATTGATAAAATGAAGGCGAGAGGTTCTGAAAATATTGATGTTTATACATCCGAAAAATATCAGCGGTACACGTATCCTTTTTCAGTAATCATATTAACCTTGATTGGTGTAATTGCTTCTTGCCGTAAATCGCGTGAAGGGGCAGGCTTGACAATTGCATTCGGTTTCTTATTAGCTTTTGTTTACATCATATTTACGATTACGAGTAGAAGTATGGCCAATGTTGGCGGCATGGGGCCTTTGTTGGCATCCTGGGTTCCTAATCTTGTGTTTATTGGTATTGGTATTGTCATGTACCGTAAAGTGCCGAAGTAATCATTCGTTTTGTTTTGCTTGAAAAAAATCATATAGTAATACCTTATGGGAAATCGTTCGATCGTAGATTATTTGCACTTTGTTTTAGAAAATTTATATGCTTTTTTGCCAACATTGATATCTACAATTGCAGTATTGGTAATTGGATTTTGGATTGCAGGATTGTTGGATAAAGGAATTGGTAAATATTTTAAGCGAAGAGATTACGATGTGTCGCTCGAAGGTTTTCTTCGCAGCTTGGTAAATATCGGTTTGAAAATTGTTGTCATCATTACTGCAGCTGGCATGATTGGTTTACCTACAGCCTCTTTGTTGGCTGTCTTTGGAGCTGCAGGTTTGGCAATTGGCCTAGCCTTACAAGGTTCCTTATCTAATTTTGCTGGTGGTGTTTTGATCTTGATTTTTAAACCCTTTAAAGTGGGCGATTTTATCACAAGTCAAGGTGAAACAGGAGAGGTAAAAGAAATTCAAATTTTCAATACACTATTATTAACGCCTGAAAATAAAACTGTGATATTGGCTAATGGCGCCGTATCTAATGGTACCATCATTAATAATACCAAACATGGAAATTTAAGAGCATCTCTTCGCGTTGTAATCGATTTTGAAGAGAATGTTGAAGTCGTGCGCACATTAATTATGGAATTGTTGCTGGCCGAACCATTGGTGTTGCAGACACCTGCACCTACCGTATTTGTGTTAGAGTATGGTGATTGTGCTGTAGTCTTATCTGTGCGTCCATATGCTAAAACATCAGATGTTGGATTGATGCAGTCTGTTGTGTATGAGAAAATACAAAAAGTATTTAATGAGCATAAAATCAAACGTCCTCCAATGGCACCTTTACTTTAATATTTTCTTGCAAATATTATTTTTTAATGAAACGACTCGACCATCGATTGGTTTCGGATTCAATGGTGATGATGTAGCAGCCCGCGCTAAGGTTGTCGGGTATTGAAACAGGTATATTGTTTTCTCCAGCACTTAATAAGCTTGTACTGCTTTGAAAGTTTACCCCTAATGTGGAAGTGATCGTAATCGTTGCTTGTGATGCAATCGCTGAATTGAATTTGACATGAATATTACTTGTTGCTGGGTTGGGGTATATCGTTACACTATTTGTTCCAGCTTGTTGCATTTTTGTTTTTATAGATGTTGGCAACCAACGCGAACCCGTTGCATAATAAACAGGCCATTTAGCATTTTTAACAAGCCATGCATCTTGACCGCCTAGCAAAGGAGAGATTTTATTTCCACTTAACTCCACAACCCATATCGATTTTGTATTGGGTGATGTAGATGGGGTTGTAGAGAGGTTGTAAATATATGCCAGCTTATCATCATCTTTACTAAAACTTGGATAGCCTAAGGTATTGCTGTATGTTATTTCATCTAATTCGTTTGTTTCTACATTGCAACCCATAACCAATATTTCACCTGCTGACAAGTCGATATAATCAAAGGCGATAATATTTTTTGAGTTTTTTGAAAACGTTGGATTCCCTATACTAATATCTTCTGATATTGATGGGAAAAGTTTGGTAATGGTTCCATCTCCAAAGTCATTTATCGTATTATCCCACACATCTATGAAGTTGATATCCCAAAAACTGATATCATTTCCTGAATTGTTTTTAAACTCATTATAACAATCATAAATCAAATATTGACCTGTATGATCCCATTCTAATGCATCAGCATAGATTGGCCCGCCAGATTGAATGCCATTTGAAAACGTTGGGCTATAAAGGGTAAATTTTGACCATACGTCTGTACCAAAATCATATACATAAATTGAAGTATCACTATCAATTGTTGTAGCTGCTAAACGGCTTCCATTTTTGCTTATGGCAACGTTATTCCAAATTTGTGCAGGTTCAATAATTGTTTGCTGTGTATTTCCAGGTATTAAATAGGATCTCGTTATTTGATTTAAATTATTTACATAATATGCTACTTCACCATTGTCAGTAATACTCGTTTTGTTGAAAGAACTTGTTGTATTTATAGTACTAAGTGAATTATTAGATGTTTCAATTCGGAATATTTTTTGTGAAAGTGACGTATTTAAATTGTAGCCCAATAAATATTCTGTACCTGGGTTAACATCATAATCATTTTCTTGGATCACAACAGGAGTACCACTCGTGCCCACTATGCCGACTTGGTCAAATGAAATTCCTGTTTGGGTTGTTTCTGTTGAATTTTCACCAAAAATTTCAGTTGATGCTGCAATACAAGCAATACGTAAATCTATAAATTGAGACGAACGTACGAGGTAGGTAGTTAGCGCTCTGTAAAATATTCTTTCTGCACTCGAACGATTCGTTGATTGCGCCAATAGATAGAAAGCATAGTTGGGAATGCCACTATTAATGTGTACGCCGCCATTGTCCGAACTCCCCAAATATTTTTCAGATAAGTGTTTCGGCTGCCATCCTCTGGAACTTATATTAACACCTCCGTTGTGCGGGTCTGACAAATCACGCAGTGCACCAGACGGGAATTCGCTCAGTAATACAACATCTTCTCCAATTGTCCAGTCGTCAGGATCTATCGAACATCCAAAAATATCCGCCATGGATTCATTGATGGCACCGGATTCTCCTTGGTATGCCAAGTTTGCTGTGTTTTGAATAACACCATGCGTAAGTTCGTGTCCACCCACATCAAGGCCACCTGCAAGCGGTTTGAATGCGGTGTTTCCGTTTCCATAATACATTGCTCGTCCATTCCAATAAGCATTATCCATGGGGGCGCCCGTGTTGGGGTCAACTACATTTATAAATGAAAGTACTGTGCCACCAATGCCATCAATAGCGTTTCTATTGTGGACGTTATTATAGTATTCATATGATTTGCCTGCAATGTAGTGTGCTGAAATTGCCGTAGCACTAAACGTATTTGTATAGGAAAAAATAGAATTGAATCGAGTATTGGAACCCCATGTGTAATTTAAGTCTAATGTTTGAATTGCGCCGACAGGATTGTCTGGAAAAACTGATTGCATAGATTTAAACATCGAACGAGTGGCGTCAATAGTATAAAACAGGGAGCCATATTTATACGTGTTGATTGTTTGTTGTACACCATTCAAATCTAAACCTGTTGTTGTTGCAGGTCCATCAATGTGACATGTTTTTGAATGCGATGAAAGTATATTTCCAGTTTGTGCATCAATTACATATTCAAACCATTCAATAAAATTCGGTCGTACTTGTACCACATATGCCGGTATGCAGGTAGTTATAAGTTTTTGATCGATGTAGAAAATTTGTTTAACTTCTGGAGTATTATAATTTAAAATGTTTTTTTCTTCTGCTGACAATTCTATAATGTCTTGGTGTGCACTTAATTCAACCAATGCCTTCAATACAGCAGTTGTTGAAGTGATATTGAAGTTTTTGTTTCGAATCAATTTAGGTTTTACATAAAAACCATTCCAAGATATTGCTATGCCTGAAGCATTGATATGAATGATGCTTTCGCAATTTTCAATATCGACATTGTTGAATTGTTGTTGAAGTCGAATCGTTAATCCTCCAAGCGGGTCGGCTTCTGTTTTTGTTATTTTAAATTGTTGTGAAGCATCTGTTAATTCAAGCGTTGTTGATAGTAAATCCAAATAATTTGAAACAACTATTTGAGTACTATTTGCAAGCGGTGCGCGTAGTTGTACCGGTGACGCACCATTTCTTTGAATGAATATAGGAAGGTTTGTTGTGGTAGAGCGAATAATATAAAAAGCATTTTTTAATGCCGTAGTTGGGTAATTAGATGTTATTTTTTCAAGTGGACTCATGATGCTCGTATTATGGCTAAAATGAGGCGAAGTTTGTAGGGGATTTCCAGCAATTTGAGTGTATTGAAATGTTGGCTTAGCTGATGGTGTAGCTGTTTTTTCTTTTTCTTTAAAAGAAGTTTGTGCCTTTCCGACATTCGAGGCAAACAGAATGGTTAATAAAAAGTAGAAAATGTATTTCATGATAAAATTGTCAAAAGCTGGTTGTATTTGGTATTTTTAGTTTGATATATACGACTAATACTATAGAGTTGTTTCGTTAAATGTGTTAAATCGAATTAGGTACTACTAGATTCCGTAATAAATTTAAGAAGAGTGATAACAAAAATGTATTTAAAGCATTTTTGTTATCATCGATTTCATTTTATCGTTTTTTGTAAATTGTGTGGGTTTATCTTTGAAAATTCCAAATACGGCCGATCCAGACCCGCTCATTGCTGCATAAACAGCTCCATGTTTGTAAAATTGTTCTTTTAAGTTTGCAATTGCTGGAAATAGTGCAAAAACGCTTTTCTCAAAGTCATTTACCAATGTTTCTTTCCATGTTTCGATTGGTGCCTGCAAGCTAGTTTTTATAGCTGCTCGATCTGCGTTTGGTAGGATGTTGTTATACGCATCTTTGGTCGACACATGAATGCCAGGGTGAATTAAATAAATCCAATAAGAAGATAAATCAATACAATTTATATCTGTAAAACGGTCGCCTTTTTCATGTGCAATCAGCGGTTTGTTTTGAATGAAAAATGCACAGTCGCTTCCCAAGTTTCGAACGCTATCTTCAAGTTGCCCATTTGTCATGTTTAAGTTGAAGATGGAATTCACCAGCGTGCTTGTGTAGGCAGCATCTGACGAGCCGCCACCGAGTCCAGCACCGATAGGGATGTTTTTGTGTAAGTGAATGTGTACCGGTTGAATGTTGTATTGTTCTTTAATTGCTTGATATGCTTTTAAACATAAATTGCTGGAAGCATCACCAGGTATTGCAATTCCAGAACTGGTAAAGACAGTTTCCTTTGCAGGAATAACTTCAAGCGCATCATTCCACGAGATGGGATAGAAGCACGTTTCGATGTTGTGAAATCCATCGCTGCGTTTGTCTATTACATGTAAGCCAAGGTTTATTTTGGCATTTGGAAATGAAATCATCTTGAATTAATTCGTGTACAGTCAAAAATAACATTAAAGTAATTATATTGTGGTATAATTTATACGAATGTTTTACATACAATTTACAAAGCCAATTATTGAAAAAAGCATTGCATGCCTGCTATTGGTCTTCTTTTTGCCATTAATGATACTTATAGCACTCGTAAATTTACTGCTATACCGAAATGTATTTTTTATTCAAGTACGTGCAGGGTTTCAAATGCAATCGTTTCGGTTTGTCAAATTTCAAACCATGCGTGCTGCTACAAACCTTTCTGATATACATCGAATGACGAATTTTGGACGTTTTATACGTACGACTTCCTTAGATGAATTGCCTCAATTGTTTCAAGTACTTACCGGTGAAATGAGTTTGATTGGACCTAGGCCCTTGTTAATCACATATAATACACATTATTCCGACGAGCAACGGAAGCGTTTTGATGTAAAGCCAGGAATTACAGGTTGGGCTCAGGTGCACGGACGAAATAAAATATCTTGGAAAAGTCGATTTCAATACGATAATTATTATGTTAAAAACGTGTCATTTAAGTTGGATATGCGTATTTTAGTGGAAACGATTTTTCAGGTGCTGAAATTTTCTGAAGTGAATGCTTCTGATGAAGAAACAATGAAACCTTTTAAAAAATAATCTTATGTTGTTATATGGAGCCAGCGGACATGCTCGAGTAGTCAAGGATTGTGTAACCACATCTGGAGGACAGGTAGACGCTATTTTTGATGATAATCAAGATATAATTAAACTAGACAATGTTGCTGTCGTTGGATATTATGATCCCGAACATTTACCAAAAGAACAACTCATTGTAACGGTTGGTGACAATTTAGTCCGCAAGAAAATAGTTTCTAAGATTAAGCATGCTTTTGGAAAAGGTATTCATAGTGCGGCTACCGTATCTTCAACAGCAACAATTGGCGAAGGTACCGTGGCAATGCCAGGGGCTATTGTGAATGCCGGCTCTTCTGTTGGGAAGCATTGTATCTTAAATTCAAATTCAGTTATTGAACACGATTGTAGCTTAGGTGACTTTATACACTTATCTTCAAATGTAACCTTGTGCGGTGAAGTAACAATTGGTGAAGGCACACATATCGGTGCAGGCTCTACAGTAATACCCGGTAAAAATATTGGTCAGTGGTGTGTGATAGGAGCAGGTGCAGTAATTATACAAGACATTCCAGATTATTCAATGGTGGTAGGTGTTCCAGGAAAAATTATCCGAACATTGGTTCGAAAATAAAACAACCATGGAACATCGAATGTATCTTTCTCCGCCGGACTTAACAGGAAACGAACTTCGATACATACAAGAAGCCATCGCATCTAATTGGATTGCCCCAGCCGGGCCTCAATTAGATGCGATGGCTTCTCTTTTAAAAGAACTAACAGGCAGCGCTCATGTGCTACCTGTTAGTTCGGGCACTTCCGCACTTCATCTAGCACTTATTGCTTTAGGTATCTCTGATGGGGATGTTGTTTTTTGCCCCACCTTTACATTTGCTGCCAGTGTGTTTCCCGTTGTGTATCAAAAAGCACAACCCGTATTTATTGATAGTGAATTGGAAACATGGAACATGGACCCCGCATTGTTGGAGCAGGCCATTCAAGACGCCATAAAAAATAATCAACGCCCAAAGGCTATTATACTCGTGCATATATATGGATTCCCAGCACAGGTTTCAAAAATCAAACATATTGCGCAACAATATGGCTTGTCTATAATAGAAGATGCTGCGGAGTCGCTCGGCTCTACATACAACAATCAACATACAGGCACATTTGGTTCTGTTGGCGTCCTTTCTTTTAATGGAAATAAGATTGTTACAGGAGGTTCAGGTGGGGCTGTATTAACAAATGACGCACTGCTATTTGGTCAGATGGCACTATTATCCAATCAAGCGAAAGAAGAACAGTTGTATTACGAACATAAGCAGATTGGATATAACTACCGCATGTGCAATGTCAATGCGGCGATAGCACTTGCGCAACTAGAGCAGTTGGACGTTAAAATTACAAAGAAAAAACAAATTCGGGCATGGTATCAAGAGCAGTTAAAGGGCTTCGCTGCTGTTAAACTGTCTTCAATTGGTACTGATAATGCTTGGTTAACTTGTGTTCAATTTGAAAAGGAGTCTTCTCTTCAAAATGTTCAAAACTTTTTAGAACAAAACAACATTGAATCCCGTAGACTGTGGAATCCGATGCATTTGCAGCCGGTTTTTAAAGGTGTGCCCTTTTATTCCAATGGCATAGCCAATACGTTATTTGAAAACGGTTTATGTTTACCATCGGGAACACAAATGAGTCAGAACGATGTTGTTGGTATTGCCAATCTGATTAAAAAAAGTGTCTTTTAAAAAAATAATTGTTAGAATAATCGAATAAAATCCATCCAAATGAAACTGTTTTTAAAAAAAGCAGCATTGCTTTGTTGCCTGTTTGCAACCTTAGCAATCAATGCTGTCGCGCAAGTGTCTGAATCTTCTTTTGAAAAAATTGAAGCGTATTACGAAAAGGGGGATTATAAACTCGGTGTTCGTTCCAATGATATTTTAATCAATAGTATTTCGGCTTCACCAAAATCAAATCCCTTAGTTTTAGCTCGAGCATATTTTTTGCGCGCCAAAGGTTCTGAATTAGATGGTTTGTTTAAGGACTACGAAGAATTTATGTTCAAAGGTGATCGCGAATTACAAAAAGCAAATAAGGATGATATTTTTCAATATGCAAAATCTGCAAACTGTGCCATCGAAGCGTATTTGTCCTATGGTGATTATGTAAACGCTTCTAAGTATTTGGGAGACGCATATGCTATCATTGAAAAAGGAGGGTTGAAGGATTCTAATTTATATTATGGCTTGAAAAAAAGCTCCGTTCTTACATTATATAAGCAAGGTTTTTATATTAAAGCTCAAAAGGGTTTGACAGAAATTATTGCTTATAGCAAACGAGCAATCGTTAAAAGTGAAATGCGATTTGATGCTAAAACAGGAAAGGCAAAGGTGGTTAATTTGTCCAGTAAGGAATTGTTGTTGCGCAAAAGACATCATGGACGTATGCTGAACATGCAGGCAGAAATGTTTTTAGATAACGGTCGTTATGCGTCTACAGATTCGATGCTTAAAATTTCCGAAGATTGGATAAAGAAAAATATCGGAACAAAAGATTTAAGTTATGTTGAAAATCTTTTTTACAAAGGGCGTTTGGCTGAAACGCTCGGCAATTTAAAAGATGCTAATATGTATTACGATAAATCGTATAATACACTTTTGAAAACAAAGAATGGCCGTTATAAAAGTTATAGTAGAGAAGCTATACTGATTTTTGAATATTTAATTCCAACCTACGCAGTAACAAGTAAACATGCTGATTTTAGGACAAAATCTAACATGTTTGAAATGCGTGTGAAACGTTATTATGGGGTCGATAATTATTATTATAGTAAGATTTTATTTTTAGAGATACAGCAAGATTGGATGGATCAGAAATGGTCGAGTGTCATAAAAGGAATCAATAAAATATTGGAAAACCCCGATATGATTCCTAAGGTACATATGGATCGTGCGGAATTGTTAGATGTGTTATCTGATGTATATGTTGAATTAGATCAGTACGATGCAGCGCAAGCTGCCATTGAAGAGGCAACTGCAATTAAGCTTG
>JAYTLG010000108.1:0-13224 GCA_043729555.1 Cytophaga sp. | reverse complement strand
CAGCTTTTTACTATTACACTTATCCTCAAGTCGTAAAGGCATACGATTAATTGCCCCTTTCCTTTTTATGCTCCTTGAAAAGCCGTAATTTTGGCACTTAAAATTCACCATTCAAACATATGTTTACAGCACCAATTCGTTCAGTTGTAAGAGATACGCAAATCTTTGATTTAATCTCTAAAGAAGCTCACCGTCAAGAAGAAGGTATTGAGCTAATTGCTTCAGAAAATTTCACTTCGAAACAAGTGATGGAAGCAATGGGAAGTGTACTTACAAACAAATACGCGGAAGGCTTACCAGGCAAACGTTATTATGGGGGCTGTCAAGTTGTAGATCAAGTAGAGCAAATTGCGATTGATCGTTTGAAAAAATTATTTGGTGCTGAATGGGCAAACGTACAGCCACACTCGGGTGCACAAGCAAATGCTGCAATCATGATTGCATGCTTAAACCCAGGCGATTCAATTTTAGGTTTCGACCTTTCGCATGGGGGTCACCTTTCGCACGGTTCGCCGGTAAACATGTCTGGTAAATATTTTCAAGCACATTTTTATGGCGTTGAAAAAGAAACAGGCTTAATCAATATGGATGTTGTTGAAGCAACAGCATTAAAAGTAAAACCTAAAATGATTATTTGTGGAGCATCTGCTTACTCTCGTGATTGGGATTATGTACGTTTCCGCAAAATAGCTGATAGCGTTGGCGCTTTGTTATTGGCAGATATTTCGCACCCTGCAGGCTTAATTGCTAAAGGCTTGTTGAACGATCCAGTTCCTCATTGTCACATCGTTTCTACAACTACACACAAGACCTTAAGAGGTCCTCGTGGTGGTGTTATTATGATGGGTAAAGATTTTGAAAACCCATTCGGTTTAAAAACACCAAAAGGCGAAACACGTATGATGTCTAACGTATTAGACATGGGCGTTTTCCCAGGTACACAAGGTGGTCCCTTGGAGCACGTAATTGCTGCTAAAGCAGTTGCTTTCCAAGAAGCACTTTCAGATGATTATTTGAAGTACGCTCAACAAATAAAAATTAATGCGCAGATTATGGCGGAAGCATTTTTGAAAAAAGGATACGATATCATTTCTGGTGGTACAGACAATCACTTAATGTTAATTGATTTGCGCAGCAAAGGTTTAACAGGCAAAGAAGCAGAGAACGCTTTGATTCGTGCAGATATTACAATCAACAAAAACATGGTGCCATTTGATGACAAATCTCCCTTTGTTACATCAGGTATGCGTGTAGGTACTGCTGCTATTACAAGCCGCGGTATGAAAGGCGACGATATGATTCGTATTGTTGAAATGATTGACAGCGTATTGATGAACCAAACGAAAGATTCAGTAATTGAGATGGTTCGTAAGGACGTTAATCAGTGGATGTCTGAATATCCATTGTATATCTAATCTAATAAGCATCTAATAAGCAATAGAACTCGGTGAGCGAACCTACAGTAAAAAAAGAAATGTCTTTCTTTGATCATATTGATGAATTGAGGAAACATTTAATACGGTCCATAATAGCGGTGATAGTCTTTTCTATCATCGCTTTTTATTATATGGATTTTATATTCCACGATATTTTAATGGCGCCTTCTAAGCCAGATTTTTTTACGTTCAGGATATTGTGCACCTATTTTGATTACTGCACTGGGGTAATGAACTTTACCTTGATGAGTCGTACAATGACTGGGCAATTTAGCATGCATATAACAGCATCTATGATTGCAGGAGTAATTGCTGCATTTCCATATATTGTGTATCAGTTGTGGGTTTTTATAGCACCTGCGTTGCACCCAAGAGAACGAAAAAATGTACGTGGCGTTGTTGCTGGCGTATCCATTTTGTTTTTCATCGGGATACTATTTGGTTATTATGTCATTTCTCCCTTGGCAATTGATTTCTTAGCAAACTATCAGTTAGACCCAAGTATTGAAAATAATTTTGATGTGACGTCATATATTTCAACCTTGTGTTTAATGGCTTTGGGTGGCGGAGTGGTATTTCAATTACCTATTGTTGTATATTTCTTATCGTTGATGGGCATATTAACGCCGATGTTTATGAGAAATTATAGAAGACACGCCATATTGATTATGGCAGTATTGTCGGCAATACTAACACCATCGCCGGACGTATTGAGTCAGATGTTGATGTTGGTACCGATGTATTTACTTTATGAGTTGAGCATTTTTGTAAGTGCTGTTGTTTATAAAAGAAAAATAAAAGAAGCAGAAATAATTTATTAATTATGGCATATACAATTGCATTAGGTGGCGACCACGCAGGCTACACGTATAAAAAAGAAGTTATTGCTTTTCTAGAATCGCAAGGTCACACAACAATTGACTGTGGTCCGTTCTCGGAAGCATCTGTTGATTATCCAGACTTCTCACACCCCGTTGCAGAAGCTGTTGAAACGGGCAAAGCAACGTTTGGTATTTTGATTTGTGGTAGTGGCAACGGAGTTTGCATGACTGCTAATAAGCATCAAGATATTCGTGCAGGTCTTTGCTGGACACCAGAAATTGCAATGCTTACGCGTCAGCACAACAATGCAAATGTATTGTGCCTACCTGCACGTTTCATCCCTATTGAAGAGGCCGTTGCGTGTGTAAAAATGTTTGTAGAAACACCGTTCGAAGGAGGCAGACACGAAGGCCGAGTAAATAAGATAGCTTGTTGCTAAAACATAAGAGTTAATTATTTTATATAAAAGGTGCTATCTGTAAATAGATAGCACCTTTTATATTTTTTGATTGAATGAATTATAATTTCACTTTTATTCCAATCGGAAACAAAGTAAAACTCCAAAAGTTATTATACCCTTCAATATTTATAGTCGAAAAATAAAACCGATTAACGGGAGCTATTAGTATTAATGGAGCAAACTCCAGGTATATTTTTTTTGAAACACGAATATTGAGCGTCATACTGAGATTAATCGTTGATCCAAATTTATTTGATTCATTCCAATTGACATGTACAAAACCCATCCCGATTCCTGTTGTCCAAAACAATCGATCTTTAATTAGATTTAATTTATAATAACCATTCAAACAGAATAGACTTAAATTGGTGGGTAATTGGTTGTGTTGATCGGTAATTCCATTACCAAAATGCGTGGTGTGTTCATACGAAATCCCGTACTGCCAATTTTTTGGAAGATCTTTTTGATATTCAAAAAAAGTTCGAATGCCAACCGAATTATAGGAATCATACATAACACCAGTTTGAAATGTTAAATAGCCCGACGTTTTAGTATTTTCAATAGATTGAGAATACCCATTATAAATTATAAATAAGAAAAGGAAGAAAGTAGTAATTAGGTTCGCCATGATTTGATTGAAAATTAAAGAGAAAGTGTTGTGCTTAGTTAATTAAGCACAACACTTAAAATCCTTATTGATTTGCGTCTAAATAATCTTGTTCGGTAAAAGTAAATGTATATTCATTTGAAATGCTTCTCTTACTTTCTATGAGAATTTTTCGAATATAATTCGCTTCATTATATATGCTTCTGCTACTATCATATGTTATGGCTTTGAGGTTAGTGCTCAAGGAGTTTTCTTTATAATAAACAACAGTATTTAAATTATCATATGACACATAAACAGAATCAACTGCAATCAAATAAATTGGATACGAATAACCAGCACTTTTTCCTCTAGTATTATTTGACAAAACAGACAATGTTGAATTTGGAGCAATGTCTTTAATGTCAATAGTAGAAATCATACCTTGATAATAGGGAATTATTTCAATTGAATGCGAAGAATTATTCGTTATAAAAGTTGTTGTAGATGTGCTCTCTTCGTATCTACATGAGACATGGACTATAAATAGTAGATATAGAATAAAATATTTTTTCATAGGTGTAATTAGTAATTGTTCATCAATAAATCAATTTGTGCATCTGTAACACCAGCTGGTTTATTATTCTTTAATTGATCTCGTAAAGAAGTTTGTCCATAAACTTGCTTGAGAAAATTAGATTCAATTCCTGCCAATATATATCCAACAACTTGGTCATTAGGTAATGACGAGTTACCCCACTGAATATTTTCATTAAAATTGTCACACAAATTAATAAAAACGAATGAATACTCTCTTGAGCTATTTAATGGCCAATATTGATATGCTCTATCCAAAGGGTACGACGCATGAATGCTAAACGTTTCAGTACCATAATTAGCAATGCCTCTGCTTCTATATTCCAAACTTGTAATATACCATTCAACGGCTACAGGCCAGCTTTCTGCTATAAAGTCATTTATTTGCCCATATTGAATAATGCCCAAATTCATTACTTGCCAATGTGTGGTGTGGCAGGTTTCATGACATGTGGTAGCAAAGATTTCATCCGACGCATATTCACCTCCATTTTCTGCATACCTGTAGATAAAAATATTGGGGTTTGTTCCAAAAAAACTCCAATTGCCAATATTTAAACCTTGAGATTTACCTCCTTTATCCATAGCAGAATATTTTAATTTTTGTTTGAATAATGTACCTACATCCTGAACACTTTTAGGCCTAGACAATCCGCCAATATTACCATAAAAATATCTCCATGCGCCTCTAAACACATGCGCATAAAAACGATTTGTTCCATCCCATAAATCTACATTCCAAGACGAACTTTGCTTAGGTCCGTCAATCGTTGCTTGTCCAAACGTACCTGTTCGCACATCAAATCCTTCTGTTTCAAAAATTAATGAATAATTTGCCGCATTTTTGAAACCTGAAGTTTGATACCATCCATTGGCATCGGTTGTTGCTTCACGTACATCAAACCATCGTCGTGCGCGCATTTTAACTCCTTGAAGCGGCACAAGTGTATTTAAGCGAGTGTCAAATACTCGTACCGTACCATTCGGATTAAATGTTGTGCGCGCAAAGCTTAAATTAGTAGTAACAGTATCCGAATAATTTTTTGTGAGTATCATAGCTTCGTTTACCAAGGCTTCTACAAAACTTTTTCCAGCGACACGTTTATTAGCAGTACTGCTCCCTAAAGAATTATCCAATTCGGGAATGTATAATTCTGCTAATATTTCATGCTGAATGTTTTTGTTAAATGCATAGTCTTGTTTAATAGCAACATATTGCCAAGTAGGACTCCCTTCTGCTATACTTGGGTCTTGATAGGTATTACCAAAGGTTGTTATTTCATAATCTAACGGGATTTGATATAGTTTTAATGTTGTATCCGATTTTAGAACATCATATTCAGTCCAATCTTTTGGTAAAAAACGCAGGTACAAATGGGTTACCCGCACAGGGGAAGAATCACTTGTTATTCTTGCATTGGGTGCATTTGTGATGTTGCTGTATGCCATATTCATGTTGGACAATAGATATGGATTTTCTAATTGTTTGCCTAGTACAATTTTTTCGGCAGGCACTGTTTGGTTATTTGTTTCAGTACTAGGTACAACTTGATCTCTGTCTTTTTTACAAGAGCCAAGAATAACAATACTTAAAAACAGTATTGCTGAGATTATCAAAATTTGTTTTTTCATTTTAGCTTGGTTTAAAAGTGTTTTATAAAAATAAAGTCAGGGCATTCAAAAAGTCCTGAACAAAATCTGCTACAAATATAATATATTGAATCAATAACATTCAACATTTCACATTATGGCAATATAAAATTTGTGTAAAAAATAGTAGTGAGCCTTTTTTATTTTTTCAATCTAAAAACCGTACCATCATACGAAGGCTCATAAAATTTTTCAAACTCGGGTATGCGTTCAATTAAACTTGGCATCATTCCAAGTTCATCCAAAATAAATTCAGGCTTGTCATCCAATACATTGCTATAGATGGAGGATATGTTTTCGTAATTTGTTAAATCGCCAAAATGCAACAAAGATAAATTCCATGACGCATATATAGTCGATTGTTGGTTGTGAATCAATGCAACTGGATTTTGTCCAAGTATTAAAATATTTTTGTTGCGTATTGCCTCTCCATTAAATCGTACTTCAGCATCTTTAGATACCATCATTGCTGATTTGTTTGAAGCAAGCAAATCACGATCAATCATTTTATTTTGTATGTGTAGTATGGCGAATGTAATTAGGATAAACCAAAAGAAGACTTCTTTCAGCCAAGCCCGTTCTATTTCTAAAAATAAGAATACAGTAAAGAATGCAAATACAGGAACAACAACAAATAAATTACAAAAACCCCATTCTCGCATAATAAAAAAGCTCAGCATACTGTTAAAAAACCACATAACCATAATTTTCATAGAAGAATATTGAAAATTTAAAAAGGTACTTTTGGAAGCGGTATATATAAAGGCAGCAAATGCTAATAAAACGGAAGGCAAGCCCACTTTTATAATAGAAGTAACATTCACATAAAATAGTGATTTCGAATAAAAGGCACGTTGAATTAAATTGTTTGCAAATTCATAAAATGCACCGTTTAAATAATAGTATGAAAACACCATCAACCATGGGAATGCAAATGCTGCCATTAATTGAAAGAAACGTTTAACATCGAACGAACTGAATACAACGAAGGAGTAAATTACGAAAATTAAAAAGCATGCAAAGGGCAAATAAAATAAAGATGCAATGCCCAAACTAGCCCCTGCAAAAAAGTGATTTTTTGATTTTTCGCCCATGCGCACATCTTTAAACAAGAAGTACATTACGGGCAACATAAATGTCAAGCCCATCTGAACAGGCGACAGCGCAAAGAAATCGTAACTTACGGATGAAAACAATACATAAAAGAATGCAGGATAGGATGTTTTTTGATCGTATATATTGGTTTGAGAAACATAGTAATTGAATAAAATTGCTTGTCCAATACACAAAAGTAATGACAAAATGCGCAAGGCAGTAACAGACTTGCCAAATAACAATTCAACAAAATAGTAGGTGCCAGCGCTGAAAGGCTCTAAAGACGTCCAAATATCAATATAGAGCATTTTATTATTGCTCATCATTTCGCCAATACTTAACCATTGTAGTGAAGGAATGAGTATAACATCTTCTGTCAGCCAATAAAATCGAAATATAAAAGCTGCCAATGCAACAGCTAAAAGACGAAAAGGATCAAAACTTTTTAAGAATTGTAACACAGGCATTTATTTTATTTACACCAAATTAAGCATTTTTTTGGTTTCAATGTTACTAGAAGCAACATAAGCCGACTCTTTTTTGTATTTTTACAGTTCCGAAACAAAGGTCGGGTTTCATTTTAATAAAAATATGGAAAGCGTAAGACAACAAAAAGTAGCAAGATTGATTCAGAAAGAAATGGCAGACATTTTTTTGAAAGAAACACGTGCGCTTTTGGGTAATGTATTTATTTCCATTACAGTGGTTCGCATGAGCCCAGATTTAAGTGTTGCCAAATTGTATTTGAGCATCATGTTAAAGGAAGACAAAAAAGCAATTTTGAAAGAAATTCAAGTGCACACGAAGGTTCTTCGAAAATTTTTAGGCGAGAGAATACGCAAACAAGTACGCATTATTCCTGAAATCATTTTTTATTTAGATGATAATGTTGACTATGCAAATCATATGGACGATGTTATGTCTAAAATTACGATACCTAAAAAAGACGACGAAAATTTTGATTCAAACCAATATCCTGGATTAAAAGATTAAATAGAACCCTATTGAAATCCATTTTATTCATTGCACGACATTATTATTTTTCTGGTAAGAATTTACTTCTTATCAATGTAATATCAATTCTATCCGTTATTGTTGTTGCTTTTATTACAATGTCGTTGGTGATAGTTATGTCTGTGTTTAATGGCATGGAAAATTTAATCCGTTCCTTATACAATTCTTTTGATCCTGAAATTCGAATCACACCTCACGAAGGAAAAACATTTTTAATGACCGATAGTTTATACAAAATTATTCAACAAACAGAAGGCGTATTTATTATTACAGAAGTTATAGAAGACAATGCTGTATTGAGCTACAACGGCGAAACCGATGTTATTAAAATAAAAGGTGTATCCGAAAATTTTTCAATGCAGCACCGCATGGATTCGTTTATGGTATCTGGTAATATGAACATGCACAAGCAAGGCCGCGACTTTGCAATTATTGGCAGAGGGGTTCAATACAAATTATCGGTACCGGTTAACAATCAATTTGCTTCGGTACAAATTTTTTATCCTGATAAGGACAAAATAAAAAAAGTAAACTCCATTGATGCGTTTAAAATAAAGAGCTTACAAGTAGGAGGCGTATTTGCAATTGAAAAACAATACGACGACAATTATGTCTTTGTACCGCTTGCGTTCACACAAGACTTAATGAATTACGAAAACGAACGCACATCTATAGAAATAAAAGTTGCGAACGGAATTACAATCAACGACGTACGCGATGTGTTAAGAGAAAAGCTAGGCAATCAGTTTTTAATTCTAAACAGCGACGAACAACACAAAGTACTTTTAAGAGCAATAAAGGTTGAAAAATTTGTTGTAAACATTATGTTGAGCTTTATTTTAGCCATTTCGTCGGTTGGCATATTTTTCTGCTTAACCATGCTTACGCTTAATAAAAGAAAAGACATCGCTGTTTTAAAGTCGATGGGCGCAACAAAAACATTTATCAGAAATTTATTTATGACAGAGGGTATGCTTATTGCCTTATCTGGTGCAACACTAGGTATGGTATTGGGTGTAGGCCTATGCTTATTGCAACAATATACAGGTTTTATGACTATCGGAACAGAAACAGCTGTAGTTGATGAATATCTTGTTGAATTGCGATCTGGTGATTTGATTTGGATTGCTTGTACCGTAATTTGTATTTCTTTCGCAGCATCTATAAGACCTTCTATCATAGCATCTAAGCTTGATTTGAAAAAATACGTATAACATCTACGTATATTTTTGTGAATAAAAAAAATAGGATTCATTTCCCAAAGCAAACACGAGTTTAGTATATTGGAAATTACTTTTCAACCTAAAAATTTGATATAAGCTTTAAGAGCTTACTATCTCTTAATATACATTAAACTGGAAATTGCGTGAAAGTATCAACTACAGAACCGTTTCAAATTATATACTCATTGTTTGAGCATGAATACCTAGGGTATTTATTTGAATCGTTTGTAATTCAATTAGATCATCAACGCAGGCTTACGTTAAAGCATCAAAACATTTCAGCAAAAAATGCGGATGAATTTGCTAGCGAATTGGATGATGTAGATTATAAACTTATTAAATTAATTGATGCAATTCAGCAAGAGGCAATTGTAAAAAAGTTTTATAATAAAAAAATTACGCCGCCCGAATTTTTCTTAAAAATTTACAATAAAGAAAAGGGCGACACATTATTGCAAGATGCCATTCAATCTTATATTGAATTAAAGAAAAATGAAATTCTCTGTTTGTTAGAATCAAAAATGCTTTTTGAAATGGGCCGCGATGGTGAGCCAACGTGGAAACGGTTAGCAATTGCACCTAAGAAAGCAAATGTGTTGTTTCACTTTATGCGCAACGAAGACAACACGCATTATTTCCCGACAATAAAATACGAAGATCAGAAAATAGATTTTCAATATAAAAATGCAATCATTGTTTGTAGTTTACCTGCATGGCTATTGGTTGACAATACGGTATTTCATTTTCATAAAGATGTTGATGGAAATAAATTAAAACCATTTTTAAATAAGAAATTTATTTTGGTGCCTCGTAAAATGGAGGAAGTTTATTATGAAAAATTTGTAACACAAATTGTTTCTACATTTGACGTGCATGCAAAGGGGTTCACTATACATGCTGAGGTATTTGACCCAAGCCCCGTATTAACACTTACCGAGCTTGCTGTTGCAAAGGCACCAGCATCTTTATTCGAATCGAATGCAGCAACTGTTGTTGCCGAAGAAAATAAAATATTGCTGAGTTTAGATTTCCAATACGGCGATTTTATTTTTTCATCTGACAAACTTTCGCCTTCATTTGTAAAAATGGAGAAGACTTCTGATTCCTATGTATTTCATAAAGTAAAAAGAGATTCAGAAAAGGAAAAGTTGTTTTTAGATTTATTGCGAAATTCGGAATTAGAATTTAAAAGCGGTAAAATAACAATCGACAAAGCGAAAGTTTTTTCATGGCTTGCTACAAACAGAGCAGCCCTTGAAGCACAAGGCTTAACCATTCGCCAAAACTTAAAAGATGGCAAACGATATTTTGTTGGCGAATCTTCAATCAGTTTAGAAGTAAAAGAAAACAACGATTGGTTTGATATCTATGCAGTTGTGCGTTTCGGTGAATTTGAAATTCCATTTTTAAAATTGAAACAATACATTCTTAAAAAGAAAAAAGAATTTGTGTTGCCCAATGGGGAAATTGCCGTTATTCCTGAAGTGTGGTTTAGTCAATATTCGGATTTGTTTTCATTTATTGAAGAAGGTTCTGATGAATTGAGATTGCGCAAACATCACATGGCGCTTGTTAAAGAGCTTGAGAACGACCGTTTGGCTGATGTGTCGATGGATAGAAAATTAGAGCGCTTACGCGACTTCGAAGAGATTGAAGACTATCCATTGCCAGCTGAATTTAAAGGCGAACTAAGGCCGTATCAAAAGGCGGGGTATAATTGGATGCGCTTCTTAAATCAATATAATTTTGGCGGATGCTTGGCCGATGATATGGGTTTGGGTAAGACCGTACAAACCTTAGCATTGATTCAATCGCTTAAAGAACAAGCAGAAGGCAGAGCAACCTTATTAATCATGCCGACATCGCTAGTATATAACTGGGAGATGGAAGCACGCAAATTTACACCGGATTTAAAAATATTAAACTTTACCGGAATCAACCGCGATAAAAATATTGAAGCATTTCAAAACTACGATATTATTATTACTTCGTATGGAACGGTGCGTATCGATATTGATTTGTTAACACAATATCAATTTTATTATACTATTTTAGATGAATCGCAGGTAATTAAAAACCCCGAATCGATCATTGCAAAATCGGTTAAAGAACTTAAAAGTAAACACCGACTGATATTGACGGGTACACCTGTAGAAAATAGCACGATGGATTTGTGGTCGCAGATGACCTTTGTAAACCCAGGATTGTTGGGCTCACAGCAGTTCTTCCGCAACGAATTCTTAAATCCAATTGAAAAGAAACACGACGAGGTAAAAACAAAACGTTTGTATAGTATTATCAAACCGTTTATTCTTCGCCGACAAAAATCACAAGTAGTAAAAGACCTTCCAGAGAAAATCGAAAACGTACATTATTGTACGATGACGGCTGAACAAGAAGCCGAGTACGATAAAACAAAATCGAATTATAGAAATTTAATTTTGGAGTCGATCGACGAAAAAGGGTTGGGAGGAAGTCAAATTTTATTGTTGCAAGGCCTTACTAAGTTGCGTCAAATAGCGAACCATCCAAGTTTGGTTGACGAAACCTTTGAAGGGAATTCGGGCAAAATGGAGGATGTGAACTACATGCTTGAAAGTGCATTGGCAGAGGGACATAAAATTTTAGTGTTTTCGCAATTTGTAAAACACTTACAATTGTATTCGAAACAACTCGACAAGCAAGGAATTAAATATACCTACCTCGATGGACAAACACGCGATCGACAAAAAGAGGTTGAGCGTTTTCAAGAAGAAGAAGGTATTCGTGTATTTTTAATTTCATTAAAAGCGGGTGGCTTGGGACTAAACCTAACAGCAGCCGATTATGTGTTTTTATTAGACCCATGGTGGAATCCCGCAGTAGAGGCGCAAGCAGTAGATAGAGCGTATCGTATCGGACAAAAAAATACGGTATTCACCTATAAGTTTATTACGAAGAATACCGTTGAAGAAAAGATATTGAATTTGCAGAAAAATAAATTGAAGCTTGCAAACGATTTAATAAGTTCCGAAGAGACATTCTTTAAAGCACTAAGCAAAGATGATATTCAATCTATTTTTGATTAATAAGGAGTAAAGCTAAGCGCAGAAGGCATAAAGCGAAGGGTTGCTTGATACATATCAAGCAACCCTTCGCTTTTCATCAATGTTATTAACTGTAACACCCTCTTAAGATGTACGGGCTTTATCATAAGCATTTGATTGTAAATGAAAATATAGATTGAATCAATACGATATTCAAACTATATTAGATGAATGGAACTATAAATAGTATTCTTTGTTTTGAAATTATGAAACGCCATATCCTAATTTCCGCAATTGCATTGATTATAACCTCAACGACCGCCGTTTTTGGTCAAACAAGCACAAGCATTGCAAAGGGAGATTACTACTTCAACTTAATGCGTTATAAAGATGCCATTGCTTGGTACAACTTAGATTCGAGCAAGGCCGAAGCGCAATGGAAAATTGCGAAGGCGAATGTTTGTCATGGCGATAAATCTACGACTACTGATAAAGAAGTTTATTACAAACTTGCTGTTGTAGCAGCCAAACGATCCATACAACTTGAAGAAACAAATGCAAACGGCCATACATGGTTGGCTGCATCCCTAGGAAACACGGCATTGTATGAAGGCAGTAAAACAAAAGTAATGCTAGCCACACAAATTAAAGCTGAGTTGGTGCGCGCCATTGCACTCAACCCCAAGGATGATATTGCGTATTCGATTTTAGGTTCTTTTTACAGGGAGGTTGCTAATATTAGTTGGCTCGAGAAAAAATTGGCACTTACATTTATTGGCGCAATTCCTGAAGGCACATTTCAAGATTCTAAAAATGCATTCGACAAAGCAATGGCATTAAATCCTACCATGATGCGGAATTGGTATGAAATGGGCCTACTCTATGTTTATTGGGATAAAGAACCGGAAGCAAAGGCTGCATTTTTAAAAGCTCAAACTTGCAGTGTTGTTATTTGGAGCGATTATGATCGCTTGGCTGATATTCCACTTCAACTTAAAAAATTAGAATAATTTACTTACTAACTATTGATTTACAATCAAATCACACATTTTTCCCTGCGGTAAAATTTGAATTATTTAGCTTTAAAATGTATTTTTGAAGTTCGTATATTTTATAATACAATACATTCGAATGAATATTCATTATTTTCAACACGTTCCTTTTGAGGGATTGGCTTGCATGGAAGACTGGGTTAGACGCCCAAGCAATAAAGTAACTGCCACACGTTTCTACGAAGATGCGCGCTTGCCGTTTATTGAGTTGTTTGATACCTTAATTATATTGGGTGGACCTATGAGTGTGCATGATGAAAAAG
>JAYTLG010000107.1:0-5387 GCA_043729555.1 Cytophaga sp. | reverse complement strand
CGCTTATTAAGGGACGTTTTTATAGATATTATGAAGACTTTGTCTTTAACGTGATCGTCAGCGTTGTGACTTGATCAGGAACACTTTCGGCGCTAATTGTTCCTTTATTTTTTTCTAGTAATTGCTTACAAAGTGTAAGGCCAAGCCCAAATCCTTTTTCGTTTTGAGTGCCACTACGACTCTTGCTAATGTCTGCATCGAATAAGACTTCTAATATAGCTGGAGGTATGCCAATGCCATGATCGACCACATGAATTTTAATGGCATTATGTATTACTTCGGAACGTACAAAAATTTCTTGACCAGGATGACTAAATTTAATAGCGTTTAAAAGAATGTTGCGCATTACAATTTCTAAGGCGTAAGGATCATTTTTAATGACCATGTCCTCGTCTATAAAATTTAGCAGTACTATTTTCTTCTGCGTTGCTCGATAGGAGATTTGTTCAAATATTTTATCAATGAAATATTTGATGTATATCTGTTCTGATTTTTTAACGGCATTAGTAAGTTCTGAAGTGCACCATAACAATAAATTGTCGAGCATATCCGAGGTGTTTTTGGCGGAGATTTTAAAGCGATTAATAATAAATTCGGATTCTGTTCTGGACAATGTGTTTTGAAGAATTAAATCGCTTATGCCTTGTAAATTGTGGATAGGGCTTTTTAAGTCGTGTGCAATGATAGATAAGAAGCGGTCTTTCACGATATTCAGTTTTTCTTGTTCATGACGTCTGTTTTCTAATTCTATATTTTGTTGCTCGAGCAAAACGGTTTTTTCTATCGATACAGTTTCTCCAAGTTCTGTGATAGACATAAACAGGAAAGACAAAATAACCATACAGCCAATGCTTATAAAATTGAAGGCATGATTAAGGGAATAATATGTTTCTTCAGAAAATGAAGACAAGATAAAACTTGTTGGTATATCGATGGTATATAAAACAACAATATTTATTAGAGCTATTAGAACTGAAAAATAGAACAGGGGCCTTTCGTTTTTATTAAAAATTAAAAAAGGAATAATTGAAATTGGAATATAGAATGTTTTAAAGTCAATTTTGGGCCCAAGAGTCAGAGCAAGAATTGTTGCATGTATTAATACGGAAAAAAATACGAGAGCCTTTGCACGCGTATTTTTTTCGGGTTTGTTTAGCCACCATCCGATCAAATAGATGATGCCAAAAAAAATGAAGATTAGGTTGAAAGGGTAAATATTATGTATGCTCTGTGTAAAAATAAACGAAAAACAAATAATTAGGGTCAATCCAATAGTGGTATTGGTTAACACAATACGCTTCGCATTTAATTGACTATAGTTCTCTCCGATGCCTCTATTGAAGAAGAATTTCCACCAGCTTATTTTTTTAGGAAGAGTAGCATTGTTGTTTTGATTCATTAATTAAAAGAGGGCTTAAGACTAAGATACAATTTTTATCTGTCAGAATTAATAATTTTCTCTACCGTAATGGTCAACGTCGTGATCTGATCGGGAATACTTTGGGCGCTAATCGTCCCCTTGTTTTGTTCGAGTAGCTGCTTGCAAAGGGTAAGGCCTAACCCAAATCCTTTTTCATTCTGAGTGCCGCTACGACTCTTGTTGATGTCCGTGTCGAACAAGACTTTCAAAATAGCTGGAGGTATGCCAATGCCACGATCAATCACATGAATAATAATTTCATGTTCTGATATTTCTGATCGTACAAATACCTCTTGGCCAACATGACTAAATTTAATAGCATTTAAGATGACGTTGCGCATTACAATTTCTAATGCGTAAGGATCTTTTTTGATGGTGATGCCTTCTTCGATTGCATTAAAGAGCGTGATTTCTTTTTGAGTTGCGCGATACGAAATTTGTTCAAAAATTTTATTAATAAACTCTTTAAGATTTATTAGTTCTGTTTTTTTAGCAGTATTACTAAGTTCTGACGTGCACCATAACAGTAAATTGTCTAGCATGTCCGAAGTGTTTTTAGCAGAGAGTTTAAAACGGTTAATAATAAACTCTGATTCTGTTTTGGACAAGGTATTATGAAGAATTAAATCACTTATGCCTTGTAAATTGTGAATTGGACTTTTTAAGTCGTGTGCAATGATAGACAAGAAGCGGTCTTTTGTAACATTCAGCTTTTCTAATTCTATATTTTGTTTTTCAAGTAAAATTGTTTTTTCAAGTAAAAGCTTTTCACCTAATTCTGTAATGGACATAAAGAGAAAGGCCAACAAAATCATGCTGTTAATTGAAATAAGACTAAAGATGAGATTTAGCGATGCGTATAAATTTTCTGGAATGGAAATAAGTGCCGTGTCAGCATTTAAATGGAGCGTATAGACCGCCATGATATTAGTAATGGTCAATACCAAAGAAAAGTAAAACAAAGGCCTTTCTTTTTTATTGAAAATTAAAAATGGAATGATGGCACTTGGTATAAAAAATCCTTCAAAATCTATATTTGGCCCGAAGGCCATCGATAAAGAAATGGTTTGAAATAAAACAATGGCATTTAATAAGGTTTTGGTGATGGTATTTCTGCCAGGCCTATTGATCCGCCAAGCGATGAAATAAAGACATCCAAAAAAGCCGAATATAAAATTTACAGGATAAAGGTTTTGAAAAAAAGAAAAAAAGAAACTAAGGATCATCGAGATCCAAATGGTGGTATTGGTAAGAATAATGCGTTTTGCATTTAATTGACTTTCGTCTTTGCCAATACCTCGATTGAAAATAAGCGCTACCGAGCGATTTAATGCAGTTGTATTTTGGTCGCGTTTTTCTTCTATCATAATCTACGATTCTTTAATGATCAGAATGATTTGATGTATTGGCATCCAAAGACTCTTCTTTAAAGAAAGCCCTTTGAAATATAATAATCCAGATAACACCAAAAAATATGCTGGCATCGGCTAAGTTAAAAACTGGCCATAGTGGATAATAGCCTCCACCAATAAAAGGAATCCATTTTGGAATAAAGCAATTACAAATATCGATGTAAAACATGTCGATTACCTTTCCGTGAAACCAGGCTGTTGGAGCACCGAATGGAGCATTGTCTAAAAACACGCCGTAGAAAGTACTGTCGATGACGTTTCCTATTGCTCCGCCTAATATCAGGGCTACACTCCACAACAAACCTTGTGGCAAGTTTTTTCTAATCAAAGTATATAAGTAATAAGCAATACCGCCACAGGCTAAAATTCTAAATACCGTAAGTAACAATTTGCCGTAATCTCCTGCGATGCGAATCCCAAAGGCCATGCCTTCATTGGTAATGTAGTTTAACTTAAACCAATCTCCGAAGATTCTTATTTCATAACCTTCATAGGGGAAATTGTAAAACACATAAAGTTTTATCAATTGATCCGCTAAGATGACTAAGAGTGTTGCTAAAAAATATTTGTACGTTTTCATGTTTTCAGGTATCAGTTTACAGTTATCAGGAGTCAGCGCTAAGAAGGTATTCGTATTTTTTACTGGTACCTGTACGCTGACTCCTGATGCCTTATTTATTGAACTTCTATTTTTACGATTAAACTCAATTCATCGATTTCTACTGTGGTTGCACCGATTACATTTTCTAGGAGTTCAAGCGTTAGGGCTTGCGTTTCTTCGCATATGTATTCTTTGTTGCTTAATAGTGCCGAGTTAATCAATTCGTCGGATTTTTGAATCGTGATCTTGATTTTATCTTGCACATCCATACCCATGTCTTTACGCAAGTTCTGAACGCGGTTCACAACATCGCGCGCAATACCTTCTTGACGAAGTTCAGGCGTAAGGTTAATGTCAAGAGCAACCGTTACATTGCCTTCCGATGCCACAGACCAACCAGGAATATCTTGAGAACGGATCTCAACGTCTTCGAGTGTTAATGGAATAACAGATCCATCAGCTAGTGAAAGCGCATAAGCATTGGTTTGTTCAAGGGTCAAAATTTCTTTTGCACCCAATGCTTGAACAGCGTTGCCAATCTCTTTTAATTTTGCTCCGTATTCTTTACCCAATTTTTTGAAATTAGGTTTGATGCTTTTAACGACAATGCCAGACGTATCTTCAATGTATTCTAGTTTCTTGATGTTTACTTCCGATAGAATTAAATCTTCAATGGCTTGAACACGTTGTTTCATTTGCTCATTCAACACCGGAAGTAGCGCGCGCAGTAAAGGTTGTCTTACTTTGATGTTGTTCGCTTTTCTTAAAGAATGTATCAAAGAAGAAATGCGTTGTGCTAATGCCATGCGTTCTTCTAACTCTTTATCGACAACCTCCAAATTCACTTTTGGAAATAAAGCCAAGTGTATAGATGTTGATTTTTCTTTTCCTGATACGGTATTTAAATCGCAGAATAATTTTTCAGCATAAAACGGAGCAATAGGCGCACTCAGTTTCGCAACCGTTTCTAAGCACGTATACAAGGTTTGATAAGCAGCTTGTTTGTCGGCATTGTAATCTCCTTTCCAAAATCTTTTTCTGTTAAGGCGCACATACCAATTGCTTAACTCGTCGATTACGAAGTCTTGTATCTCACGTGCAGCACGTGTAGGCTCGTATTCAGCATAGGCTTTGTCTACGTTTTCGATGAGGCTGTTTAAACGAGATATTACCCAACGATCACTTTCGGTACGTTGTGCTAATGGAATTTCTGCTTCGCTAAACGTGAAGTTGTCTAAGTTTGCATACAATGCAAAGAAGGAATAGGTGTTTTGTAAAGTACCTAAGAAACGACGTTGCACTTCTGCTACTCCCTCTACGTTGAATTTTAAATTGTCCCAAGGTGGTGCATTCACAATCATGTACCAACGTGTTGCGTCAGGGCCATATTTTTCAATGGTTTCAAAAGGGTTAATGGCATTGCCTAATCGCTTAGACATTTTGTTGCCATTTTTATCTAAAACTAAACCGTTGGCAATTACATTTTTGAAAGCCACTTTATCGAACAACATTACGGCGATGGCATGCAAGGTGAAGAACCAACCCCTGGTTTGATCCACGCCTTCTGCAATGAAATCGGCAGGGAAGTTTTGTTCGAATACTTCTTTGTTTTCAAATGGGAAATGCCACTGGGCATAAGGCATAGCACCGGAGTCGAACCAAACATCGATCAGGTCTTTCTCTCTGTACATTGCTTGTCCACTGTCCGATAGGAGTATAATCTCATCGACATACGGGCGGTGCAAATCTTTTATTTCGTCAGGATTTTTCAATCCTGCTTTATTGGCTTTGCTTATTTCGTCTTCTAATTCTTGTATCGATCCGATGCATTTTTCTTCTTTCCCGTCTTCTGTTCTCCAGATGGGAAGCGGTGTTCCCCAATAGCGAGAACGAGATAAGTTCCAGTCTACAGGGACTGGCCGTTTTGGAAACTGGCTCGAAAACCTAGTAGACT
>JAYTLG010000106.1:0-2449 GCA_043729555.1 Cytophaga sp. | reverse complement strand
GCGATTAACAGTCAAGCCACCTTCTTTTAAGAATTCCACATTGGGCTGCGTACCAATTGCAAATAATACAGCCTTACAATCAATTTTACGACTACTCCTTAAACGAATACTTTCAACAGAATATTCACCGTTCACGTAAAGTACTTCGTCGTCAAAATACAAATCCATCCCTCGCTCACGAAGTTCTTCCGCTAACAAGGCTGCACCTGTTATATCTAACTGTCGATCCATCAAACGCGACGAACGTTGAATCACAGAAACTTTCATACCAATTTCCACCAAAGCGTCGGCCATTTCTAAGCCCAACAAGCCACCTCCAACAACAACAACCGAGTCGCCTGGGGAAATATGATGCATTAAACCGTCGGCGTCTTCTCTTCTACGCATTGTAAAAACACCTTTAATGGTCGGAAGATTCTTAACCATAAATGCTCTACTACCCGTAGCAACCACCAATCGATCATAGTGATGTACTTCGCCAATACTATCTACAATAGACTTTGACTCTGTAATTAACTTTTCAATTTTTCGTGGAATTAATTGAACGCCTAATTCCAACCATTCCGACTTGCGCAACTTTTCTAAGTTCTCCCAATTTTTATGTTTACTTACATATTCGGGTAACAATACGCGGTTGTAAAAGTGATAATTCTCGGCACTGAATACGGTAATCGTATCTTCCGAACCGAGCTCTCTATGGCGCTTTATAAACTGACAAGCTGCTGCACCAGCACCAACTATAACAATATGTTCTTTCGGCTTCACATACTTCGTAACACGTACGGCCGTAAATTTATAATCGGGTTCTTTTGAAACAGGATCGATCAAATTATTTGTAACATTATTGGCACGTGTTAAATCGGTACTCAATAAATGTCCCCAGTGCATGGGTAAAAACACAACGCCTTGTTTGATATCTTCGGTTAAATTAACCGTTACACGAACATCGCCTCTACGACTTTCAATCGTAACGATATCATCTTTCTTAATTCCTAATTTAACTGCATCAGCTGGATGCATTTCAAGGAAAGGTTTTGAAATATGTTTATTCAACTTACGTACTTTACCGGTACGCGTCATTGTATGCCACTGATCACGAATACGACCAGTAGTTAAAATCAATGGAAAATCTTTATCTAATTTTTCAGAATGATTCATTGAATCAACTGAAATAATATTTGCTAATCCCGTTGGGGTATAAAACTTATGATCGGTAAACAAACGTGGCGTACCTGGATGACCAGGGGTTGGCACAGGCCATTGAATACTTCCACGCGTTTTTAAATCTTCATATGTTAAACCACTAATATCAATGTTGGTATTCTTCGTAATGCGTGTATACTCTTCAAATATTTCAGAAGTTGAAGCATAGTTGAAAGAGTCTTTCCAGCCCATTTTCTCTGCAAAACGAAGTAGAATATCAACATCTGCCAAAGCTTCACCTGGCGGATCTATCACTTTAGAAAGATAACTGATGCGGCGATCTGAATTAGTCATCACACCTTCTTTCTCCATAAAACCTGCAGCCGGCAATACCAAATCCGCATACTTTAATGTATCGGATCTATTAGAAATATCCTGCACCACTACAAAACGTGCATTGCGCAAAGCCGCTTCAGCATTACGTGCATCTGGCAAACTAACCAAGGGATTTGTACAGATGATCCATACAGCTTTCATCTTTCCTGAAAGCAATTGGTCAAACATTTCCGTTGCTGTTAAACCTGGTTTTTCGTTGATACTTGGAACCCCCCAAAAATCTGCTACTTCTTGTCGATGTTCAGCGTTCGCTAAATTTTTATGTGCAGGGAGCATATTAGACAAGCCTCCAACTTCTCTTCCCCCCATTGCATTTGGCTGTCCTGTTAAGGATAGCGGTCCTGCGCCAGGCTTGCCTATTTGCCCTGTTATTAGCGATAAATTTAATAAGGAAACATTTTTATTAACGCCAATGACACTTTGATTCAAACCCATTGCCCACATAGAGATGAAGGCTTTAGATGAACCAATATAATCAGCTGCTTCGATCATCAAATCACGATCAACGATACAAATATCTGCCGCTTCTTGTAAACTCAATACACCTACTTTTTCTTTAAACTCATCAAAGCCGCTTGTGTGCGTATCAATAAATGCTTGATCAATATTTCCTGTTTCAATTAATCTACGAGCAATGGCATGATACAATACAATATCAGTACCGGGCTGTATTTGCAAATGAATATCAGCAATAGAACAAGATTGCGTCTTGCGTGGATCAACAACTATTATCTTCACATTTGGATTTGCAGCCTTGTGATTTTCCAATCGTCTAAATAAAATTGGATGACACCATGCAGGGTTTGCGCCTGTTATGAAAAAACAATCAGCCAATTCAATATCATCGTAGCTTAGTGGTACAGAATCTTCGCCCAAAGCCATTTTGTAACCTACAACAGCCGAGCTCATG
>JAYTLG010000105.1:0-2066 GCA_043729555.1 Cytophaga sp. | reverse complement strand
TAATATTCATTGTACTACCACTTCCATTATCTACTTTAAATGGAATTTGAACAGAGTTTAAATTAAAAGTACTATTTGCGGTAAACGCCATTCCCCAGCTATTGCTTGTGCCTTTGACATTGCCAACATATGGATCTTCTTCAGAACCACTCGCAAATGTTGTAGCGGCACCAACAGTACCCGCTACTATTGTATTATCTTGCACATAATAAATTTGCGTCGCAGTTGTTCCCATAGGAATAGTAGGTAGAGCATATTGGCTTGTTGTTGCATTAGGGGTTGTTACTCCAGCCACAATTGCACTACCACCCGTTGGAACTGAATACCAACTTAGAGTAGAACTATTACTGTTAGTAGCCTGTAAGTTTAAACCAGAAACGGGTCCAGAAGTAGCACAATAATATACATCAATAGGTGTTACAGTTGCGCTAGATGTGATTGTAGTAGTACTCGATCGTGTTCCACAACCCGGTACGTTTACATCTACTCTATAAACACCAGCACCAGCGGCGGTATACGTTTCAGTCGTGATAGGTATTGCAACGTTGTCTTTATACCATTGATAGGTAACACCAAGACCTGTAAAGCCCGCAGTTAAAGCTTGTGAAGCACTTGAACAGAAAATGTAAGAGTTGTCAGCAGTTACTGTGTAAGTACTTGAGATAACAATAACATCTGCTTTGATACAAGAAGGTCCGTCTGAAACACAAACAGAATATGTACCAGCGCTTGATATGGTTTTTGTATATGGTGCGCCCAAGCCTGTTCCCGTTGTTCCATCATTCCAAGTTACAGTTGTTGTTGCGTTGTGCGGTACATTTGCATCCAATGTTATAGAACCTCCTGTACCACATAACGAACGGTCAGGACCTAAGTTTGGTTGTGGGCCAGGATCTCCAAACGAACAACCCGGTATAAACGAAATATCATCTATGGCAAAATCGGATTCCCCGCTTGCCCCGCCACAACCAATCGTTTGATTTCCTTCAATACTTATTGTTACTGTTGCTGGCGGTGTTGCACCTGAATCCCAAAAAGCAGTAACTAATTTCCATCCACCACCTACGCTTGCTCCGCCAAGGTTAGGCGCTTGAATGATTGTTAATGCATTTGATGCATCAACCAAATCGGTTCCATTAACATCAAATTTCAATAAACCTGGATAATTAGGTTGATCTTTTAATGAATTTATCCAAACAGAGAAAAAGTATCTCGTATTGGCAGTTACAGGTATATTCGTTTGTCTCCACAATTTTATACCAGTAATACAAACACCATCTACCATTAAAAATTTATCGTCAGCTGATGCACTGTGGTCATTGAAAGTTGCTGAAAAGGCATTGTTGAAATTTGGCATTTGCGAACCCGTACCAACATAAATATGGCCGGGTACAGAAAAGCCTCCTGTGAACGTTTTGTATCCATCCGGACCTGTGTTTAAGTCCCCATCGGTATCGGGTGTATAGGACCAACCTGTATAGTCTTGCGAAAAGTCACCGTTCGTTACTATGTTTTGCCCTAAGAGCAAGTCTGTTCTACACTGTCCATAAACCTCTGTAGTGCTTGATACAATAGAGCCTGCAGCAATAAAGCAGAGCCAAGTACGTATGAATTTTTTCATGTGCTTTTTTGTATAAATAAAAGTTAAAAATTGAATAGGTATATTGTGGTTAATTTTATAACCTAAAGATACTTAAAAGTGTGTGATTGTTTGTTTTAAATACGTAAATTATTAATAGTAAGTTATTTATATATTATTTTGAATTGGGCTTTAAATAGTAATATTCTAATATGTGAGTTTCTATAAATGAAATTTTTAACAAAATTTCCCAATATTGAAATGTAATTATTATGACATTTTCAATAAAAAATAATTTGGCAGCAAAGCTCATGTGGGAAAGTTCATAGAAAAAAATCATCGATCTTGATGTTGTATAAGCAACTTGATAACACCTCGAAGCTTTAACTAGTCGTCCCTTAAAAAGCCATTTTTCTTAAATTTAAAAGAGTGTAGATTATTGAGTAGATGCAGCGATTGAAGCTGTCCAAAGAAGATGCTATCTGAC
>JAYTLG010000104.1:0-18491 GCA_043729555.1 Cytophaga sp. | reverse complement strand
GTCTTAACACATTCATCCACGAAAAATTCATGGGGAACCTGAAGAAGGATGCCAGCTCCATCGCCCGTATTGGTCTCGCAACCGCATGCACCACGGTGTTCCATACGCTCAAGCATATGTAGCGCATTTGCGACTGTCTCATGAGATTTTCTACCTTTCAGATTAGCGACGAAACCAATTCCGCACGAGTCATGCTCGAAACTTGAATCATACAGACCGGTTTGATTGTTCTCTCTCATCTACACTTTTGTTATTAATTGTGATACCATAACAGGTTTTATACTGCTTCATGCACACACCGCCAGCACTGGGCAATTCAAGACTACATATCGTTGGAAGATTATGCATCTTTTGAAAAAAGAATTCAACCTTTGTTTGTTACAACAGAAAGTGATTTCCTTTAAACATTGCCCAATTTATTCTTAGAATAGTTCTACTAGAATGTGTTTTAAACCTGTTAAAACATGAATGGACTTTAAATTTACATATTAATTGCGAAAAAAATAAACTTCTGAATAGAAAATACTTCGAAATTGCCTTAGATGTAATGTTAATCTATTTTTAATAAAATATTTTGAGCCAAATGGCACTTTTTAGAGTAAATACTCTTCTTTAGTCTTATTTTTAGGTCTTTATAATCCCTGTGAACCATGAAAAGTCGATTATTTATATTATTTGCCTGTTTTCCGAGTATTCTTTTTGCCCAATTCCCAAAAGTTCCTGGGTCCATTGGAGGCATTTCTACATCTACAATTACAAAAACCACAAAATCGCTTGTGATCAATCAATTGGATAAAAGCAAAGAGGAATACGATACCACAAGTTTCAATTATGCAATATCACTAAGCGACAATGCGGGTTTGTATGAAAACGAAGAAAAATGGTTGCGCAACCAAAAATTATTTTCCGATGTATTAAAACAAAGTAATGGTACTTCCAAGACAGCCCTTGAAAAAGCGGAGCAGGATAATGAGGTTGGGGAAATGATGTATGCGTCCAATAAATTTTCTTCTGCTGAAAATGCTTTTTCCGTTTCAAAATTAACATACGAAACCAGCTACCTTACAGCAGAACCCGGCTATGGCAAAGTGATTGCAAACTTAGCATTACTCTACCACACAACAGGACGATATATAAAGTCAGAAGAAGTAAGTAAGCAAGCAATCGACATACGCAAAACGCAATCGGGCGAGGCGAGTGTTGCTTATGCAGCATCTATAAATAACATAGGGGTACTGTATAAAGACATGGGCAAATACACCGAAGCAGAAACCTATCTCAATCAAGCCATAAAATTAAATGGTGCAAACCTAGGCAAACAGTCTGCAGCTTATGCCATCACCTTGAACAATCAAGCCATGCTTTTTGAAGAAATGGGTCGTTTTGCACAAGCAGATAAATTATTATCTGAAGCGATTGCAATTGCAGCTGAAGTAATGACGGAGAAATCGACCAACTATCAGCGATTACTTATTAATCAAGCCCTGCTCTATCAAGGCATGGGAGATTATGCTAAAGCGAATGCTATTTATATAAAAGCAATTTCTATCAAAGAAAAACGCTTGGGTACAAGTCACCCCGATTATGCACATTTATTAAATCTTCAAGCAGAATTGTATATGCTAATGAAGAAAACAACAGAAGTAGAATCTCTGTTGAAAAAATCAGCCTCTATTTATTTGAAAAAATTTGGTTCGTCACACCCATCGTACGCTGGTGTGCTGCATAACTTAGGTAATTATTATCGCATACAAAATCAACAACCGTCTGCCTATACAAACCTAAACCAAGCTCTGTTAATCCGTAAACAAGCTTTAGGAGATAGTCATCCAGACGCCTTGCAAACAATTGAGTGTATCGCATTATTGGATTGGCAATCAAAAAAATACGCTGCTGCTGCCACAGGTTTTCATACCGTATTAGATCAAGACATGCTGTTAATTCACGAGTATTTTGCTGCCTTAAGCGAAGCAGAAAAAGCACGTTTCTGGGACAAAATGCATCCGCACTTCGACCATTACGCCTCGTTTGTAGTTGATGCACACACTTCCTTGCCAGAATTGACTGGGCAATTATTTTCGTATCAATTATCTACAAAAGCACTCTTGTTAAATGCGACTAATAAAATTCGTCAACAAATTTTGTCTAGTGGTGATGCCGCTTTGATCAAAGAATATCAAGAATGGTTAGACTCTAAAGAATATCTGTCGCGCTTATATGGCATGTCAAAATCAGACATGCTTGAACAAAAAATAAATTTGGATTCCATTGAAAGCGCAACCAATTCAAAAGAAAAAAACTTGTCGTCCAAATCAAATATTTTTAAATGGGGTTATAGCACCACTGCAACCACATGGCAGAATGTGCAAGCTGTATTGGGCGTAGACGATGCCGTTGTAGATCTTGTTCATATTAAAAAATTCAACAGAGAATTAACAGATACTATTTATTATGGTGCATTAATTTTAACAAAAGAAATGTTACTGCCACAATTTGTAGTATTGAAGAATGGCAATCAGTTAGAGAAACGGAATTTGGCTTATTATAGAAATGTCATAAAAAATAAAATCGCAGACGATATTTCATACCTACAATATTGGCAAGAAATAGATAAGGCTACGGGCGTTAAAAAAAATATTTACGTTTCGATTGATGGTATTTATAGCCAAATAAACATTGCAACACTACGCTTAACAGACGGCACCTATTTATTCGACAAAAAGAATTTTCTGTTGGTTTCAAACTCCAAAGATATCATCAAGCTAAAAACACCGAAAACAGCTACAGTAGCTTTAAGTGCAACATTAATCGGCAATCCAATTTTTGGGACGAGTGGTACCATATCACCGCTACCAGGCACAAAGATAGAGCTCGAAACAATCAAAACATTGTTAACGGCAAAAGGGTACAAGGTTACAAATTATGTTCAAGCAGAAGCAACAGAGCAAAATATTCGGAAGGTTTCAAATCCCAGAATTTTACACATTGCTACGCATGGTTTCTTCATCAAAGAAGCTGTCGGAGAAGAAAAAACAATGGGTATTGAAACTGAACATTCAGCACTGAATCCGATGTTGCGTTCGGGTCTGATGTTAACAAATGCTGAAGCCGCAATGGCTGGTCAGATTGAGTATGGCATACTTACTGCATACGAGGTAATGAATCTAAATTTAGATCAAACAGAAATTGTTGTTATGAGTGCCTGCGAAACAGGATTGGGAGATGTTAAAAATGGAGAAGGTGTTTATGGCTTACAACGTGCGTTTCTAGTGGCGGGTGCAGATGCACTTATTATGAGTCTTTGGAAAGTAAGCGATGAGGCAACACAAAAACTGATGACGAGTTTTTACAAAAACTACCTCCTATTAAACAATAAAGAAAAAGCATTTAAAGCTGCTCAAAGCGAATTGAAGGTTTTGTATAAAGATCCATATTATTGGGGAGCATTTATATTGGTACAATAGAAAAAGTAGGTGTGCATGCTACTAAATTGTGTGCACACTACTTTAAAAATAAATCTTGCCCTTCTTCTAATTCTTTATTAATTTTCTTCAAGACAACATCAATTTCTTCTGATTGTTCCGATATTTTTTCAAATAAAAAAGGGTAATCAACCTCTTTTTCTATTTTAGCAAGTTGCAACAGCCCCAATATACGCGCAAAAGGCCCGCGAACATGGTGTGCATTTGCAAATGCATATTTCACCAAATATTCATTTTTCTGTTTAACATTATTAGTGCGCTCTCGAACAATATTTTCAAGATCTGCGTTTATGTGATTTAATTCTTTACGACTTTTTTCTAACAAAGAATTTTGATGCGCCATTGTTACAGTTTGCTCCAGCAATTGAATATTTTTTTATTTAATTCAATATTTATTGAATCGTATTTAACTTTCAAAGCACTTGGCGAATACGTAATGATTAAATAGACCATAAAATAGGTCGAAAAGCTTATTAAAAGATGTTCTGTACTAAAATAACCATAAAAAGTATGCGTTTGCATTTGAAAAAGAAAGACAATAAAAATGCCGATATAGACATAGGCGTGTAAAATATATTTTAATTTTATTTCCAATAATACAGAAATGGAAAAACCAACTATGTTTAAAGCTGAAAATGCGGTGGTGGTGCTTGAAGGTTTTTCGATACTAATAAACAACAAAGATGTAGAAATTAAGATTACACTCAATACAACAGAAATCAAATAATGACCTCTATGATGTAAAAAAATTGCAATACATATACTAATTAATATTGCGACATCAACCATACCGCCTAGACCCCAAAAATTTAAAGGAGTCATGAAAATAAAATCCATTATTACAACAAACAATATCCCTACAAAGGATATACGTAATATAGTTTTTTTTAAAAATCTTCGATTCTTCCTGTAATCATTCTGACGCGGTCTGGCATTACCTATAATAATACAAAGATACGCATAAATTTATAACAGCCAACTAGTTGGGGTTTATATGCGCAGATGTTCGAATGTGCTCGGCTGTACAAATTCTAAGTTATATGCATCCAAGGCATGCTATTCTGTGCGTAGTACAAGTTCTGACCTATAGAGGCTGTCACCGATAATAGGACTTCCTATTGTACCTAGCTGGGCACGAATTTGATGGTATTTCCCTATATGTAAAGCTATGTTCTAAAGGGTGTATTGACCTTTAAAAAACGTCGTCGTATAGCTCAAGAAAACGCCAACAATAGAAATACGGAATATTGCTTTGAGAAAATAATCTTCTACTTGTTTTTTTACCATAAAATTTTAATAGGAGCTGTATTTTACTAAGAATTGAACGAATATACTTCATAACAATATCATAAATATTTGATAAACCAATCGTAACATTGTAGAAATGACTTGTCAATAGGAATATACGTACCTTTAAGATATGTTAGTCTTAAAATATCACGAAGATAAAATTTTCCTTTCACTGCTTTTTGTGCTATTTATTGTATTTAATCAAAACTTAGGGCTCATGCCGCTTTTAGCAGACGAGCCTACACGAGCACTTGTTTCGCTCGAAATGGTTTTACAAAATAATTATATTTTTCCAACACTAGGCAATCAAGCTTACTTAAACAAGCCCCCTCTTTTTAATTGGATTTTAGGAGGCATCATGTATTTTTTTAAGGATTATAATGAATGGCACTTGCGCCTAATATCCATTATTCCTTTATTTCTTATAGCCATTATTCACTATATCATCATTTCCAAAGAAATAAATAGAAAGGTAGCCCTATGGAGTAGCCTAGCATTTTTAACATGTGGAAGAATTCTATTTTATGATTCCATGATGGCCTATATTGACCCCTTATTTTCACTCATAATATTGCTAAATACCTATTGGGTCTTCATCCAATCGCGGAAACCATTAACCATGTATTTTTTCATTATTTCATATGTGTTTTGTCTTTTTGCATTTTTTTTAAAAGGACTACCCGCTATAAGTTTTCAAGCATGCACACTAATAGCCGTATGTATATATAGAAAAAAAGTCAAATCGCTAGTATCATTAAATCATATCGCTGGTATCGTCATATTTCTACTGCTTACTGCAATTTATTATTATGAATATAGTTTATATGCCAACGTATCTAATGTATTCAAAAATATAGTTAGCCAGTCAGCTGAACGCACACCACTTGCTCAAAATATTTTAGACTCATTGATACACTTAGTACAATTTCCAATTCAATTTATTGTAGATTTTTCTCCTTTTAGTTTTTTTATTCTATTTGTATTTAGAAAAAATGCTCTTAATTTTTTAAAAACAAATGAATTTATTTTTTTAAACTGCTTATTTATTGCATCAAATATTTGGCTCTATTGGATTTCTTCTGAAACACGAGCTCGATATTTATTTATGTTTCTACCGATGTTTTTTACTATAGTTTTTTATATGTATGAACAATATAAATCACAGCTTACAAAAAAAATAATACGCGTCACTATTTTAATAGCTAGCATTTCCCTTGCGCTTATCAATATTGCACTTCCTGTGCTGCAACGCTTTAGTTTTATAGACAACAAGAATTATATAGCCTTTGGATTGATAATTTCAATTGGCATTTTTATTTTCGTCAATTACCGATATGCAGTTCCTGCTATTTTGTCAAGTGTAATTATATTGATTTTTATCCGAATTACTTTTAATTTTTACATCCTACCATTACGTGAAAAAAAATCTCCCGAATCTATTAATAAATCTATTGGCAAACACATTGGGCAGATAACCATGAATCAACGCTTGTATATCATAAATTATGCGCCTATTAACCATGATATACTCTACTATCTTACAAAAGAACGACATGCCATGGTGGATCAAAAACAGATAACCACCAAACAAAAAGGGAGGCAAATTACAAATAATAATGCGTTCTCTCATTCACACGCACCTATTGCCGACAGTGAAATAGACCAGCAGTATGTCTTACAAAATGGATATTATATATGTTCAAAATCAGATGTTATTAAATTTCAATTGCAAACAATTTTATTGTTTGACATTTCATATGAAGGCTCTACACTTGTACTCGCAAAAAAATGAACTACTTTACAAATTCATATGTCAGATTCTCATTTAAACTTGTGTTTACAGTTTGTGTTTTAACAATTATATTTAAAAGTGTTCCATTCAACGACGTTGTATTTACCATTTCACACACACATATACAATGGCTGATACTTGGAACTATTTTTTTTATTCTTTCAAAATATTTTTCATCTATTCGACTATATCTATTTTTTAAAAATGCAAAAAAACAAATTGATTCCGTATATAATATGAAACTATATATACTGGGAATGTTTTATAATTTTTTTCTCCCAACTGGTATTGGTGGTGATGCATACAAAGTTATCAAAATCCATAACGATTATTCATATCCTATTAAAAACATTGCTACTATTCTATTACTTGACCGCCTAAGCGGTTTAGTTGCATTAATTAATCTTGCAGTGCTGTGTTCTCTGTATTTTATAAGTGCTGTACAAGGCATCACGCTTTTTATAATTCTAGTGTTAGGGAACATTATTTATCCCTTTATTATTCGCAAATACATAGCCATTCACATTATTTCACTCCAAACAGAATTGTTATCGTTACTTGTGCAATTATCGCAATGTGTATGTGCTTTTTGCATTCTTAGAGCAATTGATATTGCTACAAATCAACTTATATACATTGTTGTCTTTTTAATTTCTTCTGTTGCATCCTTATTCCCACTAAGTATCGGTGGACTGGGAGCAAGAGAATATACGTTTATGCTTGCTGCTACACATTTCAACTTACACATTGAAAAAGCAATTTCAATCGGATTTCTTTTTTATATCATTTCATTATTTGTCTCGTCATTTGGATCATACTTTATTTTCAAGCCAATTAATTCCTTAAAAACACATGCCTAATTTCAATCCAATGATTCGAAAGATATCTGTAGTAGCACCTATATACAATGAAGAAAAAAACATCCCTGAATTGTGTAGACGATTACATCATGTTTTAGTAAACCTGCCGTATGAATTCGAAATCATTTTAGTAAATGATGGAAGTGCCGACCTTTCTCATCTAAAAATTCATGAGATGGCATTGATCTACCCAGAAGTAAAAGGAATAGATTTAGCTGGAAACTATGGTCAAACAATTGCTTTGCGGGCAGGTTTTGAATTGGCCAAAGGAGAAGTTGTTATTGCGATGGATGGTGATTTACAACATGACCCCAGCGACATCATCCGATTCATGAAAAAGATTGAAGAGGGTTATGATCTTGTTGGAGGTGCTAAAGAAAGCAGGCCTGATGGTTGGTTTAAATCAAAACTATCTTCAATCGCACACAAGGTGATTAGTAAGTTAGCACAAGTTGATATGAGCTATTTCGGTGCTACCTATAAAGCGTATCGTTCCTATTTATTAAAACACACAAACTTATTAGGTGATAGTCATCGATTCATTGGAGCAATTGTAGCTCGAAAAGGTATACGATATGCAGAAATTCCAATTACGATTTACGAGCGTACACATGGCACAAGCAATTACAAGATAAATAAAGTTTGGAAGGTTTTGTTAGATTTAATTTTTTTAAAATTTTTTATTTCATATTTAAACAAACCTTTTAGATTGTTCGGAAGTGTTGGCTTTTTATTTTCCTTTATTGGTTTAGTTGGAGTGATTTTAATTTCTATTGGGAATGTATTTTTTGAGATAAATGTAAAGGAAGAATATTTGGTAGAATTTTTCAGTAGTGCTTTTTTAATTGTTATGGGTTTATTATTTCTAAGTATTGGCGTATTAGCCGAACTTGGCGTATATAATTATTACGGTCAAAAACGAAAGTCGCCTTATACCATTCGATCCATTATCAAAAAACCTGCATCTTTTTATGAAAAAGAATTTAATTCTTAATGCAGATGACTTTGGTTGGGATGCTGATGCTACAAATGCAATCATTGAATTGATTGAATTAAATAAAATTCACAATACATCAGTGCTTGCAAATCATGTTGGTTCAGTAGATTTGATTCGATTAAAGAACACAGAAAAGAATATTTCTATTGGTTTACATGCATGTATCAATGAAGGAAAATCTTTAAACAATGCTCCTTCTTCATTAACCGATCAAGCATGCACCTTTCATTCGTCAAAATCACTGTTCATAAAATCTATACGAAACGAAATTAAATATGCAGATGTTTTATACGAATTATCATTACAATATAATTTTCTGCGTGAACATGGTATAATAATAACCCATGCAGATAGTCACCAACATATTCACCAATATCCTTTATTGGGAAGTATGATAACAAATGCCCTACATGAAATTGGGATTACAAAAATCAGAAATTGTAATCCGTTTTCCATTTATGATAAACGGAGGCTTATTATAAAAATATTTTGTTTGTTAACAGCTAATAATATTCGTTCGTTTAAACATCCAGATATATTGATAACAGACTTTACTGATGTTTCCATTTCATTTGAAAAACGCATTCCAGAAATTTTAACAACTATTGCAACATCAAATTTTCAAACAATAGAATGGATGTGTCATCCAGGCATACATGACAAGCCAACGTCCTATTTAAAACGAAAAGCCGAATATGATTTTTTGAAAAATTGGAATTGGGAAGATGTTGTAAAGAAGTTGCCTATACAATTGTCGCAATATAAAAATCTATAAATCAAATCAGCCAATTCGTTGGAGCTTCAATACGCATCAGTTCTTTTGTATTTGGATGGGTGAATTCAAGAGCATATGCGTGTAAGGCTATACTATTGGGTGCGTATATAATTTCTGATCCATAGAGTGTGTCGCCAACAATTGCCGTTCCTGTTGCGCCTAATTGAGCACGTATTTGATGATATTTTCCTGTATGTAATGCAATATTCCAAAGAGTATATTTATCTTTAAAAAGCTCCGTCGTATAGCTCAATAATACCTTGTCAGCATTAGGGGATTTACTAGTATGAATAATGGCTTTTTTGTTTTTTGTATCTTTAAATAACCAATGTTGCAACGTAGCGGCAGCCTCTATAGGCTTGTTGGCTGTTAATGCTTTATAATATTTATTTACCGTTCGTTGCGCAAATTGTTCACTTAAATCCTTTAACATCGATTTTTTTTTCGCAAACAAAACAACCCCGCTCACAGGCCTATCCAAGCGATGTATATGTTGTGCATAGGCTTCTTTATTGGGATGCAGCGACAGCTTTACATATTTTTGTACTTGTTGCAATAAATTCGGATGCCCATTGCGATCGGGCTCTACCATGAGACTGCAGGGTTTGTTAATCAGAAGAATATCTTTGTCTTCAAATAATATATGGTCAGAAACATTGATAATAATAGACATCGGTGATTGGGAAATATTATTTTTTTAAAACTAATTGAATAAATGCAAATGCACATTCTTCGGATGCCTCCGCACCATTCGCTGTTAAAATTAAACCGTCCACAATGGTTGCTTTTTCTGGGAAAGGCTCAGCACCGTGCTCTGCAGCCATGACAGAAAAAACACCATCAACATCATAACCTGTAGCTTTTTTATTTGTTAACAAGCCCCACTTCAAAAAGTTTCTTGGTGCTGCACAAATAGCTGCTATTGGTTTGTCTGCTTGCAAGAATGCCCGAAATAAATTTTCTGCTTTTTCATTGTCGATATACTCCAACGAACCGCTACCACCAACAAAAAATATTCCATCAAATTCGTTCGCCGTTGCGGAATCGATTAATTGATCGATGTTTACGGTAAATCCAAAACGACCCCTTGCTCTCTTTTTAGAGCAAATTGTGCTGACCTCAATTCCGGCTTGTTCAAAAAACGCTCTTGGAACAAGATACTCGCAATCCAGAAAATTTTCAGCTGCCAATACCATTGCAATTTTTAGTTTCATAGGATCACCGTTTACACTGAACTATTTTGTCCTTACACGTGTAATGTATAAGTCGTACAAATATACAGCGTTTACGGTACACATAATATTTCACCCCTTGAAAACGTTATTTGCAAGAAGTACAATGAGCAATATCAATCATTCAAGTAATATCTATAAATCAGATATTTAACATAAATACTTAGCCTTTCAAGGCAAGAATAAAACAATAATCTATATTCCTTCAAGCTTTTTATCGTAAATTGCATCACGAATTAAAAGAGTAATTCATCTTACCGATTTATCACATGTCAGCAGCTCCTCGTTTAAAATTTATTGACACAACCAACTCACAGTTTTTTCTAACTGTTAAGCGCAACGTGGATCAATATTTTAAAGAAAAAAATATCTCTAAAAATGCCAATGGCTTAATGGTTTTTAAAACCATCTTTTTCTTTGGTGGCGTTTGGGTATTCTACGGCCTTATCATGTCACAAGAGTTTTCGTTAACAACCATGTTGTTAATGGCAATGGTGATGGGGTTTTTCAAAGCCTGTGTAGGATTTAATGTGTCGCATGATGCATTACACGGCTCCTATTCCTCCAATGAAACAGTTAACACCGTACTTGGTTATTCATTCAGTGTGTTAGGAGCAAATAGATCTGTGTGGCAAGTAAGTCACAACATCGTTCACCATACGTTTACAAACATTGAAGGTCACGACGAAGATTTAATTGTAGCGCCAGGTTTAATTCGTTTAACACCAGGCGACAAAAAAGCTAACATACAACGCTACCAACAATTCTACGCATTTCTATTATATGGTTTAGCAAGCATCTCTTGGGTGTTGCGTAAAGATTATATTAAAATGTTCCAAGAAAAAATTGGTCAGCACGTAACCAACCATTACTCAAAAAGAGATTATTTCGAATTGTTCTTTTTCAAAGGATTGTACTATGTTATTTTCATCGTGCTTCCATTAGTATTCTTAGACATTACATGGTGGCAGTTTGTCATCGGTTTTCTAGCGATGCACTTTGTAATGGGCTTAACATTAGGCCTTGTATTCCAATTGGCGCACATAGTAGAAGAAACATCTTTCCCTGAACCAAATACAGTAGGCAATATAGAAGAAGCTTGGGCTGTACATCAAATGTGTACGACTGCTAACTTTGGCATGCATTCATTCCTTACAAGTTTTATTTGCGGCGGCTTGAACTTCCAAGTGGAACATCATTTGTTCCCAAAGGTTTGTCATGTACACTATCCGGAAATTTCTAAAATAGTTAAAGAAACGGCCGAGTCTATGAATGTGCCATACTTGTATAACGATACATTTTTCACGGCTTTACAATCGCATTATAAAGTTCTAAAGAAATATAGTTTAGAGGTTGCATAACTTCCTTACAACCTTACAATAAAAATGGTTGTCAGATTTTCTGACAGCCATTTTTATTGTAAGGCCGAATAACCTATCGGGTTATGATACTATTTTTTGAATTTCAAGCTCATGCAATAATCAACATAACTGACATACATTACATGAAAAAATGATATCGAATGGCTTATATATACCTTTTAAATAGGACATTAAGCAGAAAATTAGTCTGAACTTAGATGTATACGATATAAAAACTTTCATTTTATATGTAATAATTACATGCAATAATTGTTGTATTAGAAGTATTTTTTGTTATTTTTAATTTAGTCAACTGGCAATACAACTGGTTCAATCCATTATTGATAATCAATAATGAACTCTAGCCCCGCTCGATTATGGTAAAGCAAGCTCCTGGTTATTTAACCGACCTAAAAATTAATTGGAAAGACTACGTTCAATATTTAACTCGAATTGAAGTTGAACCCAAAACTCAATTATTAAAACAAGGAGACGTAGCAGACAAACTTTTTGTAATAGAAAAAGGCGGTTTGCGAATGGGTTTTGAAAAAGACAATAAAGATATTACGTTGCAATTTTTCTTCGAAAACGAAATGCTGACATCTGTCGAAAGTATGTTTTCAGGAATACCTAGCACGTATTTTATTGAAACAATTGAGCGCTGTGTTATCTATATTCTTACAAAAGAAAATATGGAATTAATGGGACAAAAAGTGCCCGAAATGGCCCAACTAACGCAAAATATTTTAATATCTCGATTAACTTATTATGCCACCCATTTGAATGAATATATTTCAGAAAGTCCGGAGGAGCGCTTTAATAGCTTACTGGCAAATAAGCCGTTTATTTTTATGCGTGCACCTCAACGCCATATAGCTTCTTATCTAGGAATTACAAATGTATCCTTAAGTAGAATAAAAGCGCGTAAGTCTATTTTTGATGAAGTGCCTAAAGAAAAAAAGAAGGGGGAAAGCGTAGAAACTAATTAGCTCCCATATGTCTAAGGTGTATAATATGTGAAACAACTGCTAAGCGTACTTGAGGGAATTCATTATACGTGATGTTGTATTCTTTACATACTTGTTTTACAATTTCACTAATCGCTGGATAATGGATGTGAGAAATATGTGGAAATAAATGATGCTCGATTTGAAAATTCAATCCGCCCGACAACCACGACACAAGTTTATTTTTAGTAGCAAAATTTGTTGTTGTTTTTAACTGATGTAAAGCCCACTCATCTTCCAATATGCCTGTAGACATATCAACTAATGGAAAGTGCGTTTCTTCGACTGTGTGTGCCAATTGAAATACAATGCTCATAATAAAGCCCGTACACAAAGCATATGTCAAGAAGCCGATAATCCATGGTAAAAAACCAACAAAGTAAATTGGCAATGCCACAAAGAAAAAGATATGCGCAGCTTTAAACCCCCAAAAGGATATGTGATCTGATAAAATCATTTTTTTCATTGACAATTCGCCAACCTTGCCAGTGAAATATTTTTTATAATCTGTAAAGAAAATCCAATAGAGATACAAGAACGCATATACCAACCAAAAATATAAATGTTGAAATCGGTGTATCCAATATTTTTTTTGATTGTCGCACAAACGCAAGAATGGCTTTGCATCGATGTCATCGTCCAAGCCTTCAATATTCGTGAATGTGTGATGAATTACATTGTGTTTAGATTTCCACATAAACACATTTGCGCCAAATACGTTTAGCGAAAGGCCCGCCATTTCATTGATCCATGAACGTTTACTAAAACTACCATGTGCCCCATCGTGCATAATGTTAAAACCAATTGCTGCGGTTGCAATGCCCAACACAATACATTCTAACAAACTAATAATTATAAAAGGTGATGTAAAGAAAACCACATGTATATACACTGCAAAAAAACTAATTGAAATAATAGCAGCCTTTATATATAATTGCACCCCTCCAGTAGGTTTCGTTTTCTCTTCGATAAAATGCGCATTAATACGCTTTCTCATTTCGGAGAAAAATGGTGTTGAAGGAATTAAGAATTTTGGTGGTTTCATACAGTAGAGGTGCGCTCAAATACACGTTACCTATACTTGAAAACATTAATATGTTGTAGAGTAAAGGTACGCATTCCTTTTGGTTAAAAGAAGTCTATAAAGTTCTTCGTAATAGTATACCTAACATTATTTACTGCGTTTGCGTTCAATTGTTTATAGGAATATACCTGTAATGAAATGTATGCTTTTGTATTTTTTATTTTCAAATGCTCAAATTCAACATAATGCATTCTTTTAAATTAATCGAAAATTCTACTTACTTTATCGCGTTCTATTTCAGTTTTTGAAAAAAAATAAGTATTATTAAGTATAAAAAATTATTATACTATGAAAAAAAGTCTTTTAAGCTTATTAATTGCATTCGGGATTAGTTTGAATGTTTTTTCTCAAAACCTACCTGTAGATGCTGGCACAGGAAAAATTACGTATCTGGAAGTTGTTGATGCAACTGGTGTCAAACCCACGGACTTAGTAAAAGTTTTGAAAGAATGGGCTACAAAACAAGGTTTTACACTGAAAGAAGATGCTGCTGACAAACTTGTTTATGATGCATCTATTTCAGTTGAATATCCAAACATCAATGGTAGTGCTACTGAAAAAAGTTTAATTACGTTTTCACTTTCTGTATTCATCAAAGACGGCAAGTACCGTTACATTGCAACTGACTTTTTTCACGTAGGTGATCTTAAAGTAAAAGCTTCTGGTGGAAAATTAGAAAATGTTACACCAGATTGTGGTGCTACTAAAATGACAAGTAAGTCTTGGGTTTTAATTAAGAACTCAACAAACTCTAAGCTTGTTGCTTTAACTGGTGATTTGAAACGGGTTGTAAAAGAATTCCAAAACGACCCTGCTAACAAATCTGATTGGTAGTAAATAGTTTCGAGTTCCTAGGTTCTATCCGCCGCGGCGGAGCTAGACGCAATAGGTTTAGATATAAAATAAAAAATTCCGTCAAGAAAATTTTCTTAGCGGAATTTTTTATTATTAGTAATTAATATGTTTTTTTTGAAAAATAAATTTGCTTATTCGTCTTTCTTATCTTTTTCTTTCACTTTAATAAACAAAAATTTCTTTTCCTTTTCTTCACCCGCCGTATCAAAGGTAACAGACTCATCTATTGTTTTTTTGTATGCTTCTATAAATGCGTTTTTTACTACACGGACAACTGTGGTGAAAATGTCGGAATCTATTTTCTTATCCAACTCGCCCTCAACAGGCACTTTTGTGGCGAAACGGCCTTTATTCTGATTCTTAAATACAACAAATGTTGAGCCCACGGCTGCTTGCCACAACTTTTGCATAATGGTAGGGCCGTCTTCGTCCCAATCTAGCACATCTACGTTTTCAAGAACTGGTTTTACATAACCAGTAACATGACTGTCATTTACTGCCATTTCACTAAAGATTGAAAGCTTGCCTTTTTCGAAATCAAACTTTCCGTAGGCCTTAGCAAAATCATTCAATGCAACCAAATCAATATTCGTAAATTCCATATTGATATCCGCATCTGGCACTTGTTTCAACACGTTCATATGGCCTTTTAAAGAAAGATTTCCGCCTCCTATTGAAGTGCCGCTAATAATCAATTCAGATGGCAAGATCTTTTCTTTATTTTCAATATTTGAAAGATTCGTTGCAGCTAATTCCAATCGATTTATATAAATATTAACCTTAGGACTGGCGTGAAAATCATTGTATTTGATTGTGCCATTGTGAATTTGAAATTTGTTTATTTCAATCGGCAATAATTTATCGATGGGTTCAGTCCAGTCTGTACCAGCTCCTGTTTGAGATGTTTCTTTTGTTGGACCAGCAACAAAGTTAAGTTCAGGACTGTCGAATGTAACTTTTGCCTTAACAGCTCCTTTAAATAAGGCTTTCCATTCAACGGCCAAATCTATAGCAGGCGCTTTTAAAAAGGGTACAGGTACTTTTCCTGTAGTCTTATTAATTTCAAGTCCATTAATGACATAAGCACCTCGTATCAACCAAATATCTACGTCCTCTACATGCCCAGTGTATTCACCCATATCAGCCAATGTTTTATTTAGGTAATTTTTAACAATTGTTGGCAGCAATAATCTTAAAACAATTAATGCAACAAGGATTGCCGAGAAAGTAATTGTAATGATTTTTTTCTTTTTTGAAAATTTCGTATAAAAACTCATGTTGGTATTGATTAAATGCAGGATAAATATTAGCTTCTGTATGCTTCTATTCATGATAGTTTCAGAAGCTCTTGAATTAAGTTAGCTTTTAAAAACCCCATTTAAAAAAAAGACCCTTAAAATATGGGTATTATGTAAATGTTATTTATTTCGATATAAACTTTAATGAATATTATAGATTTCGTCTAATAAAGAAAAAATAACTTATTAATAATACCGAACGAAACTATTCACTTTTATTCGAAAACAGAAAAAACACGCTAGTCACAACTACTAATACCCAAGCAAGTCCGCTCAAACTTAACCCTAATAACGCATAACCAACATATCCGTGTTGAATCAAATACTGTTTTGTTAATACAGCAATAGGAAAACATAATGGCCAAAAGAATGAAACATATAATGCCGCAGGCCAAACATTATCACCTTCAATATTATTGAAAATGCCAAGCTTTTGAATAGCCCCAATAACAAGGCCTCCTGGCATTCCAACCAAAATAAAACTGATTACCATAATCACTGCGGCAATCACAATTGATATGATAAACTCTTTTTGAAATGGCTGAATGAATGTATAGCTATTCACTGCAAAGTTTTTTAAACCGGATGCGATTTTATAAATGATGCCGCTTTGTTCGTTTTCTTTTTTCAGAATATAAATAAAGAGTACGTTGTAGCTCACATATAAAGCAGAACATAGCAGCAATAAGTTTCTAATTTTTGCGCTTGTTTCTTCCGGGAGAAATCTATGGTCGACAAAAAACATGATACTATAGAGAATAAAGAAGCAGTTAGCTAGAAGTAGGATGAGGTATGTCATGTAAATAAACTATTGAAAATAATCTTTTAGGTTTCGGCCACCATCAAATCAAAATCGACGGCTTGAAAGAGCCGTCGATTTTGATTTTAATTGCCATTCTCTTCAGGTTGAATATCCCTAGAATGTTTCTGTTTAACATATTCATTGTATTCATTTCTGTATTCTTCATTTTCTGGATTTAAATGAGATTGTGTTTGCAATCTCACCCATTCTGGATCATCGGAATGTATAATTTCTATTAGAGTAACAGTTGACGTAAAATAAAAGACCAGTACCAATGTCGTCATCACTCCTAAGCGAACAATCATATTGCGATAGTATATTGCTAAATCTATTCGTGTGGTTGTTGATTTAAGAAAAAATGCAATTGCTAATAGCACAGGTATTGAAGTAACAGCCACGGTCATTAGCGGATCGGACATCGGCCAAAACATGAGCTTGTACAAAATTGCCATAGTCGCATTTGAAAGGAAAAATCCTGCAATGATGGTAAATAATAAGTTTTGAGTTTTAATGTGTTTGTCTGAAAAGAAATAAAAACTACCAATCAAATAGATCATCGTAAGCGCCGCACCCGCTATTACTAATAAGGGCCCTGAGAATGGCCAATGCATCAATTTAAAAAGCATCCCTGCCAATAAAATTCCGCCAAATATTTTTTCCGTTTTCATATGTTTGTTTGTTAAAAATTAATGCGTGTAAACTAGTACAAAATTGTTATTTATGATAGCTTATTTCTTTAAATTATCAGTTGGGCATGTATTTCTCTAGAATTGGGTTTTATTCTAGCCTGTAAAATTGAACATATATGCGTAGTCCATTCAAATGAAAATAAATCTACAGGAAGCAAATGCGTACATACTTTTATTGCGGCCGTTTTTACATATATTTTGGATAGGCAAAAACGGCTTTTAATGCATTCCCTATACATATAACCAAAAATTAGTGCGTAATTAAAGCAAGTCCACGGCCAATTAAAGTGATTAAGATGAGACAATTATACACTTTTTTGAATAAATTAATGAATTCAAAAAGAAACAAACTTTTATTTCTTAAATTACGTTAGTAACTTTACAGATAAATAAACACCTCATATACAATGATAATAATTAAAGACATAGTGAACGATACATTTACAAATGCATCTGGCTACGTTCTCTACTTAGCTATCAAAGATAAACTAAATACTTCTACTAGGGTTTTTGATTTATCTTTCGAAGGTGTTTCTTGTACTTCTTCTTCATTTTTAAATTCTTCAATAGGTGCTATCATTGAAGAAAAAGGAGTTGATGTATTAAAAAAAATGAAACCTACACACGTGGGCGCAACGCAAGCTGAGCTATTAAAAAAGTACATTGCTTCTGCAATAAAGTTAGCTAAAAGCTAGTCCAATCTAATTCGTCTTGAATTTCTTCATTAGGCAAATTATCAATTTTAATATTTAGTTGTGCAATCGTGCCTTTAAAAAAAGATATAGGATTGCTTTCATACCTATTTGCTGAAGGATAGGCATGCATTAAAACGTCGTCGGTATATAATTTCCACGAGCAATTGTTTGATTTTACTGTCATCCGAGTAAATTAGAAATTAATAAAATAGTTGCCTAATTTATGTTATTAGGGTTCTTTTTCTTTTTTTTGAAAAACACCCCCTCTAATA